>NZ_JAVHZE010000039.1:0-5005 GCF_040981185.1 Kocuria sabuli | reverse complement strand
ACGTAGGTGGAACCGGGCAGGGTGGAGATCAGACTCTCCGAGACAACATTGGTCGACAACTCGAACTCCTTACGACGTACTGCGGAACGGGTGGGACGGTTGGAACGGTTTCACGCCCCGGCCGGGGCGGCGGCGGTGGTGGTGGCGGCGGCGGCGGCGGCCGGGGACGCGGCGGCGACAGCGGCGGCCACGGACTGGGCCGCCTCGTGCGGCGGGGCAGGGGTGCGGGCGGCAGCGGCGATCTTCTCCAGGGTCTTGCGCCAGCGGCCGAAGAGCTTGACCTGGTTCCAGCCCAGCACCGCGACCGGTTCCTCCCCGGCGTAGTAGACGGCCAGCAGGGAGTCCTCGCCCGGGCCGCCGTGCTCGTAGACCACCCGGTCGCTGCGGGAGGCGTCTCCGGCGAACTGCAGGCGGGTGCCGTACTGGTCGGACCAGAAGTAGGGGGGCTTGACCGCCGGCAGGGTGGCCGGGTCCGCGCCCAGCAGCGCGGACACGGCCACGCCCGGGCGCTGGGCGGCCCCGGTCCAGTGCTCCACCCGGTGGTGGCGGCCGGTGACCGGCTCCCACCACGCGGCGCAGTCACCGACCGCGACGACCCCCGGGAGGCTGGTGGCCCCGACCGCGTCGCAGACCACACCGTTGCCCAGCTCGATCCCGGAGCTCTCCAGCCACCCCGTGTTGGGCGCGGCCCCGATCCCGACGAGCACGACATCGGCGGGCAGCACCCGCCCGCCGGCCAGGTGCACCGCGCTCACGGATCCGTCGGTGAGGTCGAAGTCGGTGATGTCGGCCCCGCAGATCAGCTCGACCCCGGCGCGTTCGTGCAGCCCGGCCACGACCGCCCCCAGCTGGGTGCCCAGCGGCCCGCACAGCGGGGTCGGGGACTTCTCCACCACGGTGACCTCCATGCCCAGGGCGTGGGCGGTGGAGGCGACCTCAGCGCCGATGAACCCGGCGCCGATGACGACCATGCGCCCGCCGCGGCGGACGAGCTCGCGCAGCTTGTGCGCGTCGGCGATGGTGCGCAGGGTCACCACGTTGTCCGCGCCCGCGATCGGGGGCAGGTTCCGCGGGGAGGCCCCGGTGGCGATGACCAGCGCGTCGGCGTGCACGGCGGCCCCGTCCTCCAGGTGCACCAGGCGGGTGGACGGGTCGAAGGACACCGCCCGGGTACCCAGGATCCACTCCGCCTCCAGGGCCTCGGTGTCGGTCTCCAGGGTCAGCTCCTCGATCTCGATCCGCCCGGCCAGGAAGTCCTTGGACAGCGGCGGACGGTCGTAGGGACGCTGCAGCTCATCACCGATGATCACCACACGCCCGCCGAACCCGAGGCTGCGCGCGGCCCGAGCGGCCGACAGGCCGGCCAGGGACGCACCGACAATGACGAGGGACTCCATGAAGGACCCCTTTCAGATCTACGGGAGCAAGAACAGGAACGTGGTACCGGGTGAAGACAACTGGTGACCAGCGACCTCATACTGCGCAACGTGCTTCATATTATGAGTCCAGCGTGAGGCGTCTCACATCAACATGTCAAGCATGGGGGACGACTTTTCGTATGACTGTCACATGAGGCCCGCCATTCTTGACACCCCGGGCGACGACTCGGAGAATGTTGCGCATTGTGACCGCCGTTGCACATGACGGGGTCGAGGTCCACTCCATTGTTCCCTCCGGAGCCGGGGGAGGAAGCGTCCCCGGGCACGAGGCCCGTACCTCATCCATCGTCCGTCCGCAGGGGCGCCGCCGAGCAGGACGTCCCGTGACAGCGTGCGGGGGTCCTTTCGTCACGACGCCAGCGACAGAGAAGGGGAGCACCCCATGACCCGGAACAATCCTGAAGTGCGCGAGGTCGACGAGAACGATCTCGAGGTGAGCAAGCCCAAGGACTGGGCCGGTGGGCTGCCCGCCGTGTACTACTCGATGGAGCCGGCGCTGGAGCACATGGGTCCGGGGCGGGCGGGTCGGACGCTGCTGGGGATGAACCAGCGGGGTGGTTTCGACTGCATGAGCTGTGCGTGGCCGGATCCGGGGCATCGGAGCACGTTCGAGTTCTGTGAGAACGGCGCGAAGGCGGTGACCTGGGAGGCGACTCCGGTCACGGTGGCTTCCGAGTTCTGGGCCGAGCACCCGATCAGCGAGTTGCGCGAGAAGTCCGAGTACTGGTTGGGGATGCAGGGCCGGCTCGTCGAGCCGGTGTACAAGGCTGCGGGGGAGGATCACTACCGGCCGATCGGCTGGGACGAGGCGATCGGGCGGGTGGCGGGCAAGCTCAAGAGCTTGGGCTCTGCTGACGAGGCGGCGTTCTACACCAGTGGGCGGGCCTCGAACGAGGCGGCGTTCTTGTACCAGTTGTTCGTGCGCGGGTTCGGGACGAACAATCTGCCGGATTGTTCGAACATGTGTCACGAGTCCTCCGGGTGGGGGATGGGGCAGACCATCGGGGTGGGCAAGGCCACGGTGACCTATGACGATTTCGTGAACTCGGACCTGATGATCGTGATCGGGCAGAACCCGGGGACCAATCACCCGCGGATGCTCACCGCGATGGAGCGCCAGAAGGAGAACGGCGGGCAGATCGTGGCGGTGAACCCGCTGCCGGAGGCGGGGCTGCGCCGGTTCAAGAACCCGCAGAAGCCCAAGGGCGTGATCGGCAAGGGCACGGAGCTGGCCGATCAGTTCCTGCAGATCCGCGCCGGAGGGGACATGGCCCTGTTGCAGGCGGTGTCCAAGCGGGTGCTGGCCGCCGAGGACGCGGCCCCGGGCACGGTGCTGGACCACGAGTTCCTGGAGGCCCACTGCGAGGGCCTGGAGCAGCTGCGGGCTCATCTGGCGGAGCTGGACGAGGCCACGGTGCTGGAGGCCACCGGCCTGACTGCCGAGGAGATCGATGAGCTGGCCGGGCGGTACCTGGCCGCGGAGAAGGTGATCATCACCTGGGCGATGGGGGTGACCCAGCAGAAGAACGGTGTGGCCACGATCAAGGAGATCATCAATCTGCTGCTGCTGCGCGGCAACATCGGCAAGCCCGGGGCCGGGGCGTCCCCGATCCGGGGGCACTCCAATGTGCAGGGCGACCGGACGATGGGGATCTGGGAGCAGATGCCCCCGGCGTTCCTGGACGCCCTGGGGGAGGAGTTCTCCTTCGACCCGCCCCGAGGGCACGGGGTCGATGCGGTGGAGGCGGTGCGGCAGATGCGCGACGGGAAGATCAAGCTCTTCCTGGCCCTGGGGGGGAACTTCACCGCGGCGATGTCGGACACCGCCGCGACCGAGGCGGCGATGGACGAGCTGGAGATGAACGTCCAGATCTCCACCAAGCTCAACCGCTCCCACACCGTGACCGGGGCCGAGGCGCTGATCCTGCCGACCATGGGCCGCACCGAGATCGATGTGCAGGCCTCCGGGGAGCAGTTCGTCTCGGTGGAGGACACCGTGTCCGCCGTGCACCCGTCCTGGGGCAAGGTCGCCCCGGTGTCGGAGAACCTGCTGTCGGAGATCGCGATCATCGCCCGGTTGAGCCGGGCCACGCTGGGGGAGGCGGTCGCGGCGGACTGGGAGGGTTTCGAGGCCGACTACGACACCATCCGGGAGCACATCTCCCATGTGGTGGTCGGGTGCGAGGACTACAACCGGCGGATCCGGCAGGAGGGCGGGTTCGTGCTGGCCAACGGCCCGCGGGACTCCCGCACGTTCAACACCCCGACCGGGAAGGCGCAGCTGAGTGTGAACGCCCTGGATCTGCTCGAGTGCCCGCCGGGGCGGTTGATCCTGCAGACCCTGCGCTCCCACGATCAGTTCAACACCACGATCTACGGCTACAACGACCGCTACCGGGGGATCAAGAAGGGCCGGCACGTGATCTTCGTGAACCCCCAGGACCTCGAGGAGCTGGGCTTCGAGGACGGGCAGCTGGTGGATGTGCACGGGGAGTACGTCGACGGCAAGGACCGGGTGCTGCGCAAGTGGCGCATCGTGTCCTACCCGGCGGCCCGCGGGTGCGCGGCGGCCTACTACCCCGAGGCCAACGTGCTGGTGCCCCTGGACGACACCGTCGAGGGCTCCAACACCCCGGTCTCCAAGGGCGTGATCATCCGCCTGGAACCGGCCGAGGACGGACCCGCCGGCGGCGCCGGGGAGGAGAACCAGCGCGCCGACATGCCGGCCACCGTCTGAGCCGGGCTCTGTCCCCAGGAACGACGGAACGCGACCGCCGCCCCCTGCACGAGATGGGGCGGCGGTCGCGTTCCGTCGGCCTCGAGCTCTGGGGCGAGACCGTGCGGCGCCCCTGAATTCGAGACGGGAGTGCGTTCGTGCTCCGTCGGCCTCGAGCCCAGGGGAGGCCGTGCGTCGTTCCCTGCCCGGTGCCTACTGGCCGGTGGCGGCCCATCCTGCGCTGTCCTGGCCGCCGCGGGCCCCGTCGTCCATGATGCGATCGGCGGTCTCCGCCGCGTCCCGCACCGCCTGGTCCGGGGTCTTGCCGGCACGGCTCCCGGCCGCGTCCAGTGCCGCGGCGTAGCCGACGTAGAAGGTGGTCAGCGCCCCGGCCCCGGGGGAGACCGCCCCGGAGGCCCGCTCGGCGAGCTCCAGGACCTCCCGGGTGTCCACCTTCAGGTCCAGGATCTGCAGCGCCTGGGTGAGCCGCTGGCTCCACTGATCCAGGTCGAGGGCGTCGTCGTCGTGCATGGCCATGTCGTCTCCTTCTCGGATGGGTGGGAAATCTGTTCCGGAGGTGGGTCCCGCTGCCATCTCGGACGCGGAGCGGTTCATCCGCCGGAGAAGGGTGGCAGGACGTCGAGCACCGCCTCGTGGGGGACGGGGGTGTCGGGGTCGGGGCAGGCGATTCCGTCGAGCAGGTAGCTGGAGCGGGCCAGGACCTGCGCCAGGGGTGGCTGGCCGGGGCCCGGGTGCGGGTGGGCCCGGGCGAGCAGGGCTTCCACGTCCCGGCGGGTGGTGGGCCGGTCCAGGTCCAGGGTCTCGGCCTCGGTGCCGGCCGCGGCCCGGG
>NZ_JAVHZE010000038.1:0-5510 GCF_040981185.1 Kocuria sabuli | reverse complement strand
CGCCTAGAGTTCCTTCAAACCGATCGAGGTGATCGGCGACCTGCTGTTGCAATGACCGCCAGAATCCGCCGAACCCCTATTGCAACGTCGGGCTCGTGGACCGTGTCCGGTAGCCGGCCGCCCATGAAGGGTCAGCCGTTTCGTCCATGAGTACCTGTGTTCGCCGGCAATCAGGGGTGGGTTGTCTCGTTCATGAGCTCGTGGACACGGGGGGCCACCTCGGTGCCGTAGAGCTCGATGCTGTTCATGAGGTGGTCGTGTCCGAGCCGGCCCATGCTGTAGCGCATGTCGAAGCGGGACGCCCCGAGGAGCCGGAGGTTCCGGACGATCTTGCGGGCCACGGTCTCGGGTGAGCCGATGTAGAGGGCCCCGTCGGGGCCGGCGCCGTGGAGGTACTGGGCCCGGGAGTAGGGAGGCCATCCCCGCTCCCGGCCCGCTTTGTCCATGAACGCCATGTGGTGGGGGTAGACGATCTCGAGGGCTTCCTCGTCCGTCTGTGCGACGAACCCCGAGGAGTGGATCGCGATCGGCTGCTCGGGCCGGCCGAGCTCGGCCAGCGACCGGCGGTAGAGGTCCGCGTAGGGGGCGAAGCGCGCTGGTTCGCCGCCGATGATGGCCAGCATCAACGGCAAGCCGTACTGGGCTGCCCTGACCACGGACTGGGGCGAGCCACCGACACCCACCCAGGTCCTCATCGTGCCCGACTCGGTACGAGGGTAGACCCACTGGTCGGTGAGGCCGGTGCGCTGGGTACCGGACCACGTGACCGGTGCGTTCTTGAGCAGTCGGGCGAAGAGCTCGATCTTCTCCTCGAACAGGACCTCGTAGTCTGCGAGGTCGAACCCGAACAAGGGGAAGGACTCGGTGAACGATCCCCGGCCCAGGACCACTTCGGCACGGCCGCGGCTCAGGGCGTCGAGGGAAGCGAAGCGTTCGTAGACGCGCACGGGGTCATCGCTGCTGAGCACGGTCACGGCGGAGCCGAGCCGGATGTTCTCGGTGCGCGCGGCGATCGCGGCGAGGACCACCTCCGGGGAGCTGACGGCGAACTCGACACGGTGATGCTCTCCGAGGCCGAAGAAGTCCAGGCCCAGCTGGTCGGCCAGGACCGCCTGGTCCACGACGTCGCGGATCGTCTGGGCGTGGCTGACAAGGCTGCCGTCGGTGGTCGCGGTGACATCACCGAAGGTGTCCAGCCCGAGTTCGAGGGGATACGGCATGGTCTTCTCCTGATTCAACGTAAAGATTGTTCGCCGGCGCCAGGAGCCGGTGGTGGAAGCCGGCCCCACCCCGCCGGCAGGCAAGAACTCATGACGTGCAGGAACCGGCGGGGTGAGAACCGGCAGGGCGGGACACGGCAGGCAGGGCGCCTCCGTGCGCGCTCTAGCCGAGCGTGGCGAAGCCCAGGGCCGCGGCGGCGACGGACAGCACCGCGAGGACAGCAGGGGCAATGACGGATTCGTGGCGGCGGTGGTGCACGACGACGGCGCCGAGCATCACGATCGCCAGGCCCACGGCGGCGACGGGGGTGAGGATGGGTGCGATGCCGGTGGCCAGCGGCAGGATCAGGCCCAGCGCCCCGAGGATCTCGAGCACGGCGATGGCCTTGATGGCGGTGGGAGAGAAGTCCTCGGCCCACGGCATGCCGCCGTCGATGAGGGCGGTGCGGGGGCGCAACAGCTTCATGGAGCCGGCACCGAGGAAGGCGATGGTGAGGAGGATGACGATGATCCAGAGCGCGATGTACACAGGTGTCCTGTCTTGAAGAGGTGGTGAGGGCGCACAAGGGCGCGTCCCAAGAGGTGTGCGGGGCAAAAAGGGTGTGCGGCACCCAGGGAGGTCGCCGCGACCGGGCGGCAGAGCTGACGCTCGGTGACGATGACGGACCGACGGGTCGCAGTGGTGGTGGTGCGGTGGAAGTACCCCGGGAGCGGATCGCTGGTGTGCGGTCTGCTCAGCAGCCGGAGCTGGGCGGGCGGTTCCCCAGGTGGGTGCGCAGCGCCTGCACCGCGATCTGCATGGCCTCGAGCTGTTCGGGAGTGAAGGCGTCGATGAAGACCTCGCGCACGACCCGCAGGTGCGAGGTGGAGGACTTGCGGAAGAGATCAGCACCGGCGTCGGTGAGTGTGATGGCGGCCCCGCGGCTGTCGCCGCCGACCTTGTGGCGCACGATCAGCCCACGCTCCTCCATACGGCGCAGGTGGTGGGAGAGCCTGCTGCGCTCCCACCCGACGGCCTCGGCCAGTTCCGAGGAGCGAAGCAGCCGATCCGGTGCTTCGCTCAGGGCGAGCATCACACCGTAGTCACCAGGCGACAGACCCGAGGTGGCCTGGAAGTCCGCGGCCAGAGCCCGCTTCACGGCCTCGGAGGTCTCGATGTAGTCCCGCCAGACCGCCAGTTCCCGGTGCGTGGGGGAACGCCTGCTGCGAGGTGGTCTCGTGATCTCGTCCATGCTGTGCTCCTTCTGACCGGACCACTCTAACCCCATATAATTGACGTGTCAACTATATGGTGGGTGGGCCGCCCCACCCGCGTGCGGGGCGGCCCACCCGGGTCTGCCCCGCACGCGGGTGGGCATTGGTCGCCGCCCGCCACTGGGCGTCTGCGAGACACCGCTGACGGGTCCGGGACCGAGGGCACCGACGGTGGACGCCGTCCAGCGTCGGTGCCCTCGGTCGGGGTCTCCCTGTGGTGGTGCCTAGTAGGCGACGGAGAACCGCTGGCGGGAGTGGGCGGGCTGCTCGATCTCGTCGGCGAAGGCGATCGCGTAGTCCGCACCCGAGATGTTCGACTGCCCCTGGTCGTCGGCGAGCAGCACGTCGCCCCCGAGGCGGAAGGTGCCTGTGCGCTCCCCCGGAGCCCAGGCGCCGAAGCCACCGGCGGGGCTGAGGTAGAACCAGTCCAGATCGGCCGGGGCCGCACGAAGAGCCTGGAGCACCTCGGCGTGGTTGGCGGCCTCGGGGCGGAACTCGGCCGGGAACGCCTCGAGGTCCATCACCTGCGGCCCGCCCTCGGCCACCTGCAGGGAGCCTGCTCCGCCGACCACGCCCAGGCGCGCTCCGGCCGCGATGGCGGCATCGATCACCGCCGGGGTGGAGTCCACCAGACGGGGGCCACCTTCCGTGGTGGCACTGGCCGGCAGCGCGACCACGACGACGTCGGCGTCGGAGACGGCCTCGCGGACGAAGTCGGCCTCGTGCAGGGAACCGGCCATGAAGGAGACACCCTCGGGCGCCGACTCCGGAAGGCTGCGGGCGACACCGCGCACGGAGTGGCCGCGGGTGACGAGCTCGGTGACGATGTGGCCGCCGGCATAGCCGGTGGCGCCGAAAACGATGACGTTGGACATGGGGTCCTGCTTTCTCTGGTGGGTCTGGCAGATGTGGCGACCGCGACGGGCGCCACAAGGATGGTGGCGAAGCTGAGATGACTGATTCGCAGAAGACCAGGGCTGGGAGCCAGCACCTGGAACACGTTCGCACCCGATGGTGAAGGCATCCCTCTCGGGGGACGCCTTCACCGCATCGGCGAAGTTTTCCTTCGATGAGAGGACTCTAGGCCCATGTAATTGATGTGTCAATTACATGGGTGGAGGGCCTCCGCGGGACAGGACCCCTGGCAGCAGGGCTCCGGCGACCCGGCCCCGGAGGACGGGCTGGGCACGGAGGGCGAGGCCGGCCTGGAGGTCGGACCGAACCTCAGGGCCGGATGGGCCTGCCCCCAGAAGGGTCCACGCCGGACCAGTCAGGCCTGAGGTCCGCCCCACTCAACCCCGGGTGCCCCAGTAAAGCCGGCGGGCAACGCACGTACAGTAATTGACACGTCAATTATCGACGGCTACTCTACTTGACGGTTCAAGTACCAGGCGGGGCGGCCCGCGTCCCGGACAAGGGGAAGCATCATGAAGAAGATCGGTTTTCTGTCCTTCAACCACTGGAGCGAGCAGCGCGGTTCGCAGGTGCGTTCGGCGGCCGAGTCGCTGCACCAGTCCGTCGAGCTGGCTGTCGCGGCCGAGGAGATCGGCATCGACGGCACGTACTTCCGGGTCCACCACTTCGCCGCCCAGCAGGCGAACCCGTTCCCCCTGCTGTCCCACATCGCAGCGAAAACCACGAGACTGGAGTTCGGCACGGGGGTGATCGACATGCGCTACGAGCACCCGCTCGCCCTCGCCGAGCAGGCCGCGGCCACCGACCTGCTCTCCGGGGAGCGGCTGCAGCTGGGCGTGAGCCGCGGCTCACCCGAGCACGCCGATCGGGGCTACCGCCACTTCGGCCACACCCCCGCCGCGGGGTCAACTGATGCCGAGATGGCCCGTGAGCACACAGCCCAGCTGCTGTCGGCGATCGAGGGTGCACCCATCGCCGAGCCCAACCCCCAGCTCTACCCCGGCGACAGGAAGCTCCCCCTCACCCCACGGTCAGCGGCACTGCGGGAGCGCGTGTGGTGGGGAGCCGGGAACCTCGACTCGGCGCGCTGGGCGGCGCAGCAGGGCATGCAGCTGATGAGCTCCACACTGATCCAGCAGGAGAAGGGCCTCCCCTTCGATCTGCTGCAGCTCGAGCAGATCGAGGGCTTCCGCAACACCTGGCAGGAAACCGGCTGGGGATGGGCACCACAGGTCTCGGTGGCCCGGACCATCATGCCGATCGTCGACGACACCACCCGGACCCACTTCGCCGGCAAGAGCTCCGGCGGAGAAGGCGTCGGCCAGCTCGAGGGCATCAGCAGCCGCTTCGGCCCCTCCTTCTACGGTGAACCCGACCAGCTCGTCGAGCAGCTGCGCCACGACGCCGCCCTGACTGCTGCGGACATGGTCATGATCACGATCCCCAACCAGCTCGGCGTCGACCTCAACACCCGCCTGCTCCAAGGCGTCAAGGCCGTCGGCGACGCACTGGGCTGGAACACCCCCTGAGGCCACCGAGCCGATCACCCCAGCCGATCAGACCCGGCACCACCCCTGGTGCTGGGTCGCCGGGCGCTGCCCACGGGCGGATCACCTCCTGGTTCAGCCGCGGCCCGCACCTTGGAAACGCCCGGAACCCGAGGGCATCACGAAACACACGCCCCGAGCCTTTGACCGGCAACACGCAAGTGGAGTGCACCTAGTTACCCCGTTACCCCGTTACCCCGTTACCCCGTTACCCCGTTACCCCGTTACCCCGTTACCCCGTTACCCCGAGCAGCCCTAGTACGCCCGCAGGGGAACCCTGGGTTCTTGCGGTGGTTGCAACACTGAGCCTTGGGGGTGGTGTTGTGGGCGGGTACTCGATCTACATCAGGCCGGATCTGCTGCAGATGTTTTGGGAGCAGATGCAGGCCGGGGAGTTCATTACCGGGGCGGTGGCTGCCATCCGTACGAGCCGGCGCACCGCAGGCCGGGTTTTGGAGGAGGCTGGCGGAGTGCGGCCGCGTCGCGGGCGAAACCTCAAGGGGCGGTGCCTGAACTTCCTCGAGCGGGAGGAGATCGCCCTGCGCCGGGCGCAGGGACAGTCACTACGCGAGAT
>NZ_JAVHZE010000072.1:0-744 GCF_040981185.1 Kocuria sabuli | reverse complement strand
GAGGCGGGCGTGACCACGCTTATTCGCCGCGATGGTTTCCGATTCTGGGGCAACCGCACCTGCTCGGATGATCCGTTGTTCCTGTTTGAAAACTACACCCGCACCGCACAGGTTATCGCTGACACGATGGCGGAAGCGCATATGTGGGCGGTGGATAAACCCATCACGGCAACACTTATCCGCGACATCGTTGACGGCATTAACGCCAAATTCCGCGAGCTGAAAACTAACGGCTATATCGTGGATGCAACCTGCTGGTTTGATGAAGAGGCCAACGATGAAGCAACCCTCAAGGCCGGGAAATTGTATATCGACTATGACTATACGCCGGTTCCGCCACTCGAAAACCTGACCCTGCGCCAGCGCATTACTGATAAATATCTGGCGAACCTCATCAGCTCGGTCAACAGCAATTAAGGAGCCTGACTAAATGGCAATGCCGCGCAAACTGAAATTAATGAACGTCTTTCTTGATGGCTACAGCTATCAGGGAGTGGCGAAGGCTATCACCCTGCCCAAGCTGACCCGCAAACTCGATAACTATCGTGGTGCGGGCATGAACGGCGCAGCGCCTGTTGACCTCGGTCTTGATGACGATGCGCTCTCAATGGAGTGGACACTGGGCGGCTTCCCTGACGATGTGATCTGGTCGTTCTATGCCGCGACCGGGATTGATGCTGTTCCCATCCGCTTCGCAGGTTCTTACCAGCGCGACGACACAGGCGCTACGGTGGCCGTTGAGGT
>NZ_JAVHZE010000037.1:0-5611 GCF_040981185.1 Kocuria sabuli | reverse complement strand
ATCTCGCGTAGTGACTGTCCCTGCGCCCGGCGCAGGGCGATCTCCTCCCGCTCGAGGAAGTTCAGGCACCGTCCCTTGAGGTTTCGTCCACAACACCACCCCCAAGGCTCAGTGTTGCAACCACCGCAAGAACCCAGGGTTCCTCATGTGGGCATCGTCGGCCTACGCAGAACATGTTGGCCTTCGCCGGTGTACTGCGGGGCAGGGGAGCGGGGCTGCGGGTGCTGAACCTGGGAGGGGGGATCTGGACACCGACACCCCGATGGGGTCGATGATTTCCCCGATCGTGGCTGCCCTGGTTCGGGTGGAGCTGGGGATCGAATGCCATCGCATCATCGAATCGGTGATTGAGGCCTGGGCCGTTGGTCAGGACTTGGGAGGGCGGCGCCCCGCCTTCATTGATTCCCAGATTCGTTGATTCCCAGAACCGGGTTGGGGTCTGAGTGCTCGAGACAGGGGCGTTGGCCATTCAGGTCGACCGCGACTTGGGTATATGGCGGGTTGCCCACGTCTGGCGCACCTGGGAGCTCCCGCAACGGGCGCTTTGTTGCCGTCGCGGTTTCGGAGTGGTGCTGGATCGGCCCTGACAAACTGCCCTCCGTCCATTGGCATAGCCGGTGCCGCGCACTGGGCTCGGACCCGAGTTCCACGGAGACGTCCCACTACCACCGCCTGGTGTGCAGTTCGTGTCAGTGGTGCTCGTGTTGGCGATGCCACGCCTGTGCTCACGTCCTCTCACGCTGGGGTGGGCTGGGCGTGCGGCGGTACTGCGGTGGGGAGACGGCCGGGATCCCTCGCCTCCCTTGACGCCCCCTCGCTCCTGCGGTGTACTAGTAGAGTAATTAACCAGCTGGCTCGGAGGTCGCCGTGATTGAAGAGGGCAAGCCCCTGTTCGTGCAGATCGCCGAGCAGGTCGAGGACTCGATCGTGGACGGCAGCCTCGCCGAGGAGGCTCAAGCCCCGTCCATCACCGAGCTCGCCGCCTTCTATCGCATCAATCCGGCCACCGCCGCGAAGGGCATCAACACGCTCGTCGGCAAAGGAGTGCTCTACAAGCGCCGGGGGATCGGCATGTTCGTCGCTCCCGGCGCCCGCGACCTCCTGCTGGCGGAACGGCGCAGTGCCTTCGCCCGCCGCTACGTGCAACCCCTGCTGGCCGAGGCACGCAAGATCGGGCTCGGACCCGACGACGTTGCCGATCTCGTCCGCGCCGGTGCCACACCGGCAGCACCGCAAGGCCCATCGGATCGGAGGACAGCATGAACCCCGTGATCGAGGTCCGAAACCTCACGAAACGCTACAAGGACAAGCTTGCTCTCGACGACGTCAGCTTCGACGTCCAGGAGAACACGATCTACGGCTTGCTGGGGCGCAACGGCGCCGGCAAGACCACCGCGATGTCGATCCTCACCGCACAGAACCTGCCCACCAGCGGGCAGGCGCGGGTGTTCGGCGCGGACCCCTACGAGAACGCCCGGGTGCTCAGCCGGATGTGCTTCGTGCGCGAGAGCCAGAAGTACCCCGACGACGCCACCGCGCGCCATGCCTTCACCTCGGCGCGGCTCTTCTTCCCGCGGTGGGACCAGGAGCTCGCCGACGAGCTCATCGACGAGTTCCAGCTGCCGCTCAAGCGCACGATCAAGAAGCTTTCCCGCGGGCAGCTCTCGGCCGTCGGCGTCATCATCGGCCTCGCCTCCCGCGCGGAGATCACCTTCTTCGACGAGCCCTACCTCGGCCTCGACGCCGTCGCCCGGCAGATCTTCTACGACCGCCTGCTGGCCGACTACGCGGAGCACCCGCGCACGGTGCTGCTCTCGAGCCACCTCATCGACGAGGTCGCGAACCTCCTCGAGCGGGTGCTCGTGATCGACGCGGGCCGGATCATCATGGACGAGTCCACCGACGACGCCCGCGCCCAGGCCACCAACGTCGTCGGAGACGCCGCCGCGGTCGAGGGCGCGGTGCGCGGCCGCGAGGTCATCCACCGCGAGAGCCTCGGCCGTGTCGCCTCCGTCACCTTCCTCGGCCGCCTCGACGAGGCCGAGCGCGCCGCCCTCACCGCGGCAGGACTCGAGCTCGCGCCCGTCTCCCTGCAGCAGCTCATCGTGCGCCGCACGCAGCGGCGCTCCCCCGGCCACGACACCTCCGCCGCGGCCAGCCAGGAAGGAGCACTCCGATGACCGCCCTCGACGCCGGCAGCGTGACCCGCCCTGCCGCGGTGCGCCGCCGCACCCTCAACGTGGTGCGACTGCAGTTCGTGAACACGCAGACGTTCGTCTGGGTGCCGGCTCTTGTGCTCGGCGGCGCATGGGTGCTCACGCTGCTCATCTACTGGATCATCCAAAGTGCCGGCGGCACCGACGTCAAGATCGGCGGGGGCTCGCAGGCACCGCTGTGGTACTTCCTCGTCGTCGGCGTCCAAGCCATGACGCTGACCTTTCCGTTCTCGCAGGCGATGAGTCTCACCCGCCGGGAGTTCTACCTCGGCTCCCTCGCCGCCGCGGCGGTGAGCGGTCTCGGGATGTCGCTGGTGTTCGTGCTGCTCGGGCTGATCGAGCAGGCGACGAACGGATACGGCATGAACGGGTACTTCGCCTACCTCGACTGGGTGTGGGAGGCCGGGCCACTGGCGGCGGGCCTAACGTACTTCGTGGCCACGATGCTGTTCTTCATCATCGGGTTCTGGTTCGCGACGATCTTCAAGCGCTTCGGCACGACCACGCTCGTGATCGTCATGCTCGGGATCGCCCTGATCCTGGTGGGACTGATCGCCTTCGTGACCCGGCAACATGCGTGGCCACAGATTTGGACGTGGCTCGCCGAGACCGGTTCCCTGGGCCTGACGATGTGGGCCGTCCTGGTGAGCGCTCTGCTCGCGATCGGCTCCTACCTCACCCTGCGCAGGATGCCCGCCTGACGATCAAATGACGAAGACTCCCGCACCGGACTCCGCCTCGCCGCCACCCGCGACCGGTTGAACACCAGCTCGAACAACACGTCATGGACGGTGTGGAGCGGCCCTACGCCAACCATGCTGGTGCACCACCTCCCAGCTTCATCAGGGAACTTCTGAAGCTCTAACGGACATGCTGGCTAGGCCCATTGCCCGTTGCAGTAGGGGTTACGTTCCGCTCTCAGGGGTGGCCCGGGGAATTGCTGGCCGGTGGTGGGTCGAGCAAGGTAAGACGCACCGGCGGGGTGAGGTGTCCCGGTTGGTCCAGCTCTGTTTCCCAGCGCAGCAGGTCCAAGGCTGCGGGCTCGAAGTGTGTGAGCGCGGTGAGGTCGATGATGACCTGGGTTCGGGAGGCAGGGGTCCGAGTGCGGTGGATCAACGAGTGCAACAGGTGCTGGTTCGTTTCGGTGAGGTGCCCGCTGATCACCAGGCGCGCTAGCTTCTCGTCCAGGGTGACCTCGACGAAAACGGAAAGTTGAAGTTCCACGACAGGGCTCCTGAGCCTCGAGAGAGGTGTGGCCGGCTGCTGGACCTGCTCTCAGGCTAGGAGAGTTGCCGCAGGCAGGCCAGGAGTGCGCCCGTCTCCTCGTCTGATGAATCGGGGAAGGCCTCCTCCACGATGGGGAGAGGGGAAGAATCGCCAGTCGGTGGGTTCTCCTGCCCGCACAGGGCACGGTGAAGACAGAATGCTGGTACCCGTTCTTGAACGTGGGCCACCATGGAAGGCTTCCCGGACATCGAGCAACGGCCCCCGCCCCCCGGGCAGCCGCACAGGTGCAATCTCCATCAACCCTGTGCGCTTAGCCTCATGGGGCAGAACCCGACTGGGGAGGGCATTGGCTCCGATCCAGAACTCACCGGGAGGCCGAGGGCGAGTCCATGCGTTCATGAGATCCGCCGATGGGGCGCGGAGCGATGTTCCATCGGTGCGAGGAACCAGGGTGTTCATCGCTCACATGACACCGCGGGTGCGGCACTGGGGCACCGCTGTCACTGACGGGACCGGTTCGGCCGATCACCGACGCCCAGGGCAGGTCCTGAGCACGCCGGTAGCGCAGCGCCCCGGGGATCCGGCCCTTCTCACCCAGCGGGATGCCGCGGGCGAAATCGGCCCACAACCGGCGCAGCTGCCGGCCGTGGGCGTCGATCTCCTCCCACGTCGCGCCGGCGACCAATCCCGTGTCGGCCCAGGTGTGCTCGTGGCCGAACAGCAGCGGCAGGTCGATGGCGTGGGCGGCTCCGTAGGGGTTGCCGGGGGCGGCCCAGGAGATTTCGTAGGTGTGGGCGGTGCCTCCGGCGCGGGTGTGGCGGGTGGCGAACCGGCGGATGGCCCGGGTGTAGACGGCTGCGCTCACGTAGCCCACCACGGCGCGGCGGACCAGACGCCCGAGCAGGGGAAGGCGGATCCACGGTTGCAGGGTCGTGGCGGTGGGGATGTGCAGTCGTGCTTCTTCGGTGGTGTGACCGATCAGGACGTCGATGTGCGGGGCCACCGTCTCCCAGGCCGCCTCGACCTTGTCTTCGGCGGGCAGGGGGTGGTGGCCGTACTGGGTGCCGAAAGCCATCGCGCCCATCAGCCCGAAGGAGGCGGCGTGGGCTGCGACCTCGGCCTGGAGGACCACCACCTCACTGGCGGACATGTCGGCGGTGACGATCTCAGCTGCACGGTTCATGGCCTCGTTCATCGCCGCCCGGCCGCGGGTGATGCCCAGAGGGGGGCTCTGCAGGATGGCGCGCCGGAACAGTGAGGGAGCTTCGGGGGTGGCCATCAGATGGGCCACCGCGTCCGCCCCGGCGGATTGGCCGAAGGCGGTGACATTGCAGGGGTTCCCGCCGAAGGCGGTGATGTTGCGTTGCACCCAGCGGAAGGCCTCAAGCTGGTCGAGCAACCCGAGGTTGGCCGGGCGGTGGTGGCCTGAGCCCAGGTAGCCGAACAACCCCAGCCGGTAGGTCACCGTCACCACCACCACGCGTTGTTCGACGACCAGCCGGGCCGGGTCCATGATCGCGGCGTCCCCGGCCCCGGTGGTGTAGGAACCACCGTGGATCCACACCATCACCGGCAGCCTCTCATCCGGTGCCACGTCGCGGGGCAGCGTCACGGACAGCCGCTGGCACTGCTCGTCCCGGGGCAGACCGGCCATGGCCCCGCCGAGGACCTCCTCCAGGAAGGGGGAACGGACCTGGGGGCAGGCCGGGGCCGGGGCCGTGGCCGCAAAGGGCTCCACCCAATCGGGCGCCGGGCCGGGGACGGTGAACCGGCCGGCCATGGCATAGGGGATCCCACTCGCCCGGATCACCTCACCGTCGGTCCAGCCGTGAACGGGCCCGCAGGCAGGGGCGAACCTAAGGGTGGTGGTCATCGTTCCTGTTCTCGACAGTCATCGGCAGGGAAGGTGGAGGTGGCACCCGCCAGGGCAGGGGCTGGAATGGTGATGCTCGTGTCGGTCAGCCGATCACGGTGAGGGCGGAGGGGGCGGACTCGACCCGTACGGTGGTGTTCGCCGGGACGGAGTGGACCTCTCCGTCGAGCTGGTAGGGCATCGGCTTGAGCGCGGTGAACTCGTAGCGGGCCACACTGGGCTGGTCTCCCAGCCCGGTGGTGGCCGCGCGGGCGGCCTTGAGCAGCACGCGCCACTTGGCGGCGTGCTCGAAGAG
>NZ_JAVHZE010000036.1:0-5800 GCF_040981185.1 Kocuria sabuli | reverse complement strand
GGTGGTTAATGTGGGGAGCCCCCGCACCGTGGTGGTGCGGGGGCTCGACCCGTGGTGTGGTCCGGCGGTGTCCTACTCTCCCACACCCTGTCGGGTGCAGTACCATCGGCGCTGTGGGTCTTAGCTTCCGGGTTCGGGATGGGACCGGGCGTTTCCCCCACGCTATGACCGCCGTAACTCTGGTTCCCTCCCCCCGCCATGCGGGGGTGGGTAAGTCACTGTGGTGCCCGCCCCACGGGTGGGGGCGGTCTTGTGTTGTGGTGCGACCATCCCGTTCACCCCCACGAGGTGGGGGTGGGGTTGTTGGTTGGGAGCCGTATAGTGGACGCGGTGTTCTGAGGTTGTTCCCACCCTTGTTCCAACACGTGTTGGGGGTGGGGTGTGGTGTAAGTTGTCGGCTTATTAGTACCGGTCGGCTGCACACGTCGTTGGTTCGTGCTTCCACCTCCGGCCTATCAACCCAGTGGTCTAGCTGGGGGCCTCTCGCACCGAAGTGCGTGGAAATCTCATCTCGAAGCGAGCTTCCCGCTTAGATGCTTTCAGCGGTTATCTCTTCCGAACGTAGCGAAGCAGCGGTGCACCTGGCGGTACAACTGCCATACCAGAGGTTCGTCCGTCCCGGTCCTCTCGTACTAAGGACAGGTCTTCTCAAATTTCCTGCGCGCGCAGCGGATAGGGACCGAACTGTCTCACGACGTTCTGAACCCAGCTCGCGTACCGCTTTAATGGGCGAACAGCCCAACCCTTGGGACCAACTCCAGCCCCAGGATGCGACGAGCCGACATCGAGGTGCCAAACCATGCCGTCGATATGGACTCTTGGGCAAGATCAGCCTGTTATCCCCGAGGTACCTTTTATCCGTTGAGCGACGGCCATTCCACAATGTACCGCCGGATCACTAGTCCCGACTTTCGTCCCTGCTCGAGCTGTCGCTCTCACAGTCAAGCTCCCTTGTGCACTTACACTCGACACCTGATTGCCAACCAGGCTGAGGGAACCTTTGGGCGCCTCCGTTACTCTTTAGGAGGCAACCGCCCCAGTTAAACTACCCATCAGGCACTGTCCCTGACCCGGATCACGGGCCGAAGTTAGATGTCCAGAGTGACCAGAGTGGTATTTCAACGTTGACTCCACGTGCACTGGCGTGCCCGCTTCACCGTCTCCCACCTATCCTACACAAGCCACACCGAACACCAATACCAAACTATAGTAAAGGTCTCGGGGTCTTTCCGTCCTGCTGCGCGTAACGAGCATCTTTACTCGTACTGCAATTTCGCCGAGTTCATGGTTGAGACAGCGGGGAAGTCGTTACTCCATTCGTGCAGGTCGGAACTTACCCGACAAGGAATTTCGCTACCTTAGGATGGTTATAGTTACCACCGCCGTTTACTGGGGCTTAAATTCTCCGCTTCGCCGTGAGGCTAACAGGTCCTCTTAACCTTCCAGCACCGGGCAGGAGTCAGTCCGTATACATCGTCTTGCGACTTCGCACGGACCTGTGTTTTTGATAAACAGTCGCTTCCCCCTGGTCTCTGCGGCCCTTACCCGCTCGCACCAGCAAGTGGTGTCCACGGTCGGGGCCCCCCTTCTCCCGAAGTTACGGGGGCATTTTGCCGAGTTCCTTAACCATGATTCTCTCGATCGCCTTAGTATTCTCTACCTGATCACCTGTGTCGGTTTGGGGTACGGGCGGCTGGAACCTCGCGTCGATGCTTTTCTCGGCAGCATAGGATCACCGAATCCCCCCACGGATGGGGGTCCCGTCACGTCTCAGACTGTATGACCCGCGGATTTGCCAACGGATCGTCCTACACGCTTAGACCGGGTCTACCATCGCCCGGCTCGGCTACCTTCCTGCGTCACACCTGTTAATACGCTTACCTCCCCGGTTCAGGTCCCACGCTCCCCGACACCGGCCCCGGCCAATGGCCGGCACCTGGTGCGGTTCGGGTGGTTAGTGTCCCCGGTTCGATATGGGCGGTTCTTCGCCGGTACGGGAATATCAACCCGTTGTCCATCGACTACGCCTGTCGGCCTCGCCTTAGGTCCCGACTGACCCAGGGCAGATTAGCTTGACCCTGGAACCCTTGATCATCCGGCGGACGGGTTTCTCACCCGTCATTCGCTACTCATGCCTGCATTCTCACTCGTGTGGGCTCCACCACTGGGTCACCCCGCAGCTTCACTGCCCACACGACGCTCCCCTACCCATCGCACCACCTGAACCGGTCGTAAGACCGGTTGGGTATCATTGGTGCAATGCCACAACTTCGGCGGTGTACTTGAGCCCCGCTACATTGTCGGCGCGGAATCACTTGACCAGTGAGCTATTACGCACTCTTTCAAGGGTGGCTGCTTCTAAGCCAACCTCCTGGTTGTCTAAGCAACTCCACATCCTTTCCCACTTAGCACACGCTTAGGGGCCTTAGTTGGTGGTCTGGGCTGTTTCCCTCTCGACTATGAAGCTTATCCCCCACAGTCTCACTGCTACGCTCTCACTTACCGGCATTCGGAGTTTGGCTGACGTCAGTAACCTTGTAGGGCCCATCGGCCATCCAGTAGCTCTACCTCCGGCAAGAAACACGTAACGCTGCACCTAAATGCATTTCGGGGAGAACCAGCTATCACGAAGTTTGATTGGCCTTTCACCCCTACCCACAGCTCATCCCCTCCATTTTCAACTGAAGTGGGTTCGGTCCTCCACGCGCTCTTACACGCGCTTCAACCTGGCCATGGGTAGATCACTTCGCTTCGGGTCTAGATCACGCCACTCACTCGCCCTATTCAGACTCGCTTTCGCTACGGATACCCCTCACGGGTTAACCTCGCGACGTAACACTAACTCGCAGGCTCATTCTTCAAAAGGCACGCCGTCACCTTGTAGGGCTCCGACGGATTGTAGGCACACGGTTTCAGGTACTATTTCACTCCCCTCCCGGGGTACTTTTCACCTTTCCCTCACGGTACTGGTCCGCTATCGGTCATCAGGGAGTATTTAGGCTTACCAGGTGGTCCTGGCAGATTCACACGGGATTTCTCGGGCCCCGTGCTACTTGGGTACGCGTTCCGTGCGGCAGCAACGATTTCGTCTACGGGACTCTCACCCTCTACGGCCCGGCACTCACACCGGTTCGACTATCGTCCTGCACTCACACGCCCGGGCCGGCAGACCCGGGACGACACGCCCCACGACCCCGATGATGCAACCCCTGCCGGGTCTCACACACCATCGGTTTGGCCTCTTCCGCGTTCGCTCGCCACTACTGACGGAATCACTGTTGTTTTCTCTTCCTGTGGGTACTGAGATGTTTCACTTCCCCACGTTCCCTCCACGCACCCTATGAATTCAGGTACGGGTCACCACGCATAACACGTGGCGGGGTTTCCCCATTCGGAGACCCTCGGATCACAGCTCGTTTATCAGCTCCCCGAGGCTTATCGCAGATTACCGCGTCCTTCATCGGCTCCTGATGCCAAGGCATCCACCGTGCGCCCTTAAAAACTTGCCACATGATCACAGAACACACCGATACCACCACCACACCCACAAAGGGCGCAGCAGTATCTCGGCGATCAATCACGAACTCCCCGCACACCCCGCGCACCACCCCCGAAAGGACAGCACGAAAGAGCACACGGGCGTTCTTAAGATGCTCGCGTCCACTATACAGTTCTCAAACAACAACCCACACACCCCACACAACAGGTGGAAGTCGGCCGATCACCCCCGAAAGGGTCATCCACCCACCACCACCGGTGAGGCGCCGGGACAAGATCCAACACACCCAACCCCCACAAGGGAGTCAGGGCCTGTTGTCTCAGGACCCAACAGTGCGCCATGGACCACACCCACCACCCCGCAACCAGCCCACCGTTCCACCACCACCCCACCCGATCCGAAGGACCAGGAAGGAGCGGCAGGTACTGAAGAAGACCCGTCCGGAGCAGCACACCACCAACCCCCCCCACCCGAAGGAGAAGGAAACCGGCAGTGCGGTGCGGCCACTTGCTCGTTGATATTCCACCCTTGAGCTCACCCCACCAGCACCACGCACGGGCACTGAGGCAGGGGCGACCACCACACGGCGGTCAACGGCTCCTTAGAAAGGAGGTGATCCAGCCGCACCTTCCGGTACGGCTACCTTGTTACGACTTAGTCCCAATCGCCAGTCCCACCTTCGACGGCTCCCTCCCACAAAGGGGTTAGGCCACCGGCTTCGGGTGTTACCAACTTTCGTGACTTGACGGGCGGTGTGTACAAGGCCCGGGAACGTATTCACCGCAGCGTTGCTGATCTGCGATTACTAGCGACTCCGACTTCATGAGGTCGAGTTGCAGACCTCAATCCGAACTGAGACCGGCTTTTTGGGATTAGCTCCACCTCACAGTATCGCAACCCTTTGTACCGGCCATTGTAGCATGCGTGAAGCCCAAGACATAAGGGGCATGATGATTTGACGTCATCCCCACCTTCCTCCGAGTTGACCCCGGCAGTCTCCTATGAGTCCCCACCATCACGTGCTGGCAACATAGAACGAGGGTTGCGCTCGTTGCGGGACTTAACCCAACATCTCACGACACGAGCTGACGACAACCATGCACCACCTGTCCACCAGCCCCGAAGGGAAACCCCATCTCTGAGGCGGTCCGGTGAATGTCAAGCCTTGGTAAGGTTCTTCGCGTTGCATCGAATTAATCCGCATGCTCCGCCGCTTGTGCGGGCCCCCGTCAATTCCTTTGAGTTTTAGCCTTGCGGCCGTACTCCCCAGGCGGGGCACTTAATGCGTTAGCTACGGCGCGGAAAACGTGGAATGTCCCCCACACCTAGTGCCCAACGTTTACGGCATGGACTACCAGGGTATCTAATCCTGTTCGCTCCCCATGCTTTCGCTCCTCAGCGTCAGTAACAGCCCAGAGACCTGCCTTCGCCATCGGTGTTCCTCCTGATATCTGCGCATTTCACCGCTACACCAGGAATTCCAGTCTCCCCTACTGCACTCTAGTCTGCCCGTACCCACTGCAGACCCGGGGTTGAGCCCCGGGCTTTCACAGCAGACGCGACAAACCGCCTACGAGCTCTTTACGCCCAATAATTCCGGACAACGCTTGCGCCCTACGTATTACCGCGGCTGCTGGCACGTAGTTAGCCGGCGCTTCTTCTGCAGGTACCGTCACTTGCGCTTCTTCCCTACTGAAAGAGGTTTACAACCCGAAGGCCGTCATCCCTCACGCGGCGTCGCTGCATCAGGCTTTCGCCCATTGTGCAATATTCCCCACTGCTGCCTCCCGTAGGAGTCTGGGCCGTGTCTCAGTCCCAGTGTGGCCGGTCACCCTCTCAGGCCGGCTACCCGTCGTCGCCTTGGTGAGCCATTACCCCACCAACAAGCTGATAGGCCGTGAGCCCATCCAAAACCAGTAAAACCCTTTCCACCCCCCACCATGCGATGAGAGGTAGTATCCAGTATTAGACCCAGTTTCCCAGGCTTATCCCAGAGTCAAGGGCAGGTTACTCACGTATTACTCACCCGTTCGCCACTAATCCACCCAGCAAGCTGGGCATCATCGTTCGACTTGCATGTGTTAAGCACGCCGCCAGCGTTCGTCCTGAGCCAGGATCAAACTCTCCGTCAAAAAAACGAAAAAACAAACCCACCCACCCCCGAAAGGGCCGGCGAGCGATCCAGGCTGAAAAATGACCACCCGCACCCCACGGAGGCGAGGCACGAACGATCCCATCAACCAAACAAAACATTTGGTATCAACAAACATGGCACACTATTGAGTTCTCAAACAACAGACC
>NZ_JAVHZE010000071.1:0-756 GCF_040981185.1 Kocuria sabuli | reverse complement strand
ATAAATGAATTTTCACCGGAAGCCGATAACACAATTGCCTGCCTGATTCGTTCTATGCTAAAGACCAGCCAAACTGCTTACGAGTATGTGGAGCAACTTAGCATCCATGCTGGAGCTGAATGTCAACGGGGACAAAAATTAGAGTCGCTAACAGCGCTAGCTAATCAACTTAACTCTTGGGCTTGTGATATCGGCGATTGTAAGCTTGCCGTTTATAATTCAATGGATGATATACCAACAGAATCAAACTCAATTGGGGTTTTAAGTCTCGTCTCCCAAAAACTGGATGAAATGCAGAGCATTATTAGCTCTAAAGCGGACAAGATCGAATTCAATAAGTAACGCTAAACAATAAAACAAATAACACCTTCACTGGTGTGGCTTCCTGCAACCTGAAAACAGGATTAGGTTAAAAATGACATTCATCAAAGATAAATCTGCGTATTTAACAGCACGGCTTTTCTTCGCGACCTATGGTGAGGAATACCGCCATATCTCTAACCTTTTCATGCGCAAAGCTTACGGGGTCTGAATATGCTCAGTAAAGACAGCTCTCTAGAAACCGCAAAAAACACAGCAGATAACCTGTATCAATTAATGGAATTAATTAACTCCAATATTATTGATATGGATATCGAGCAAATAATTTCTCTGTCTGGCCTCTGCCTTGACTTGTCGGCTCAGGTTTCAATGTGGATGGATTCGGAGTTTGACCGTCGTGAAAAACAACGTAATTGAAACCTACCGACGCCGAAT
>NZ_JAVHZE010000035.1:0-5816 GCF_040981185.1 Kocuria sabuli | reverse complement strand
TTAATGTTTTTACCGCTTCGCGAACGGCGGTACGGCTAACGCCAAACTGATCTCCCAGCTCCATCTCGCTTGGCAGGATGCTGCCTGGAGCATATTTACCCGCTAAGATCAGCTGCGCCAGTTTCTCTGCCAGCACATAGGACAGGTTTTTTTGAGCTGCCAGCTGTTGTGCGCTTAATGGCATCGCTTTTATTCCTTAAATATTGATGCGGTTAATTATGCCATCTCAGGTGTGATTGTGGTTGCAGATACATCAAATAGAACAATTTGTAGCTTGAACTCATCGCTTTTGGTGAAAAAAAACACGGTCAGAAACTTTTTTTAAATTTCCTCTTGTCACTTCAGAAGAACTCCCTATAATGCGCCTCCACTGACACGGAACAACGGCACGCAAGCCGCCGGGTCAGCAGAGAAAAGCAAAACAAACGCTTGACTCTGAAGCGGGAAAGCGTAATATGCACACCCCGCGCCGCAGCGAAAACGAAGCGGCACTGCTCTTTAACAATTTATCAGACAATCTGTGTGGGCACTCAAAGTGACATGGATTCTTAATGTCCTCGGACACTAAATGAATACCAAGTCTCAACGAGTGAACACGTAATTCATTACGAAGTTTAATTCATTGAGCATCAAACTTTTAAATTGAAGAGTTTGATCATGGCTCAGATTGAACGCTGGCGGCAGGCCTAACACATGCAAGTCGAACGGTAACAGGAAGCAGCTTGCTGCTTCGCTGACGAGTGGCGGACGGGTGAGTAATGTCTGGGAAACTGCCTGATGGAGGGGGATAACTACTGGAAACGGTAGCTAATACCGCATAACGTCGCAAGACCAAAGAGGGGGACCTTCGGGCCTCTTGCCATCGGATGTGCCCAGATGGGATTAGCTAGTAGGTGGGGTAACGGCTCACCTAGGCGACGATCCCTAGCTGGTCTGAGAGGATGACCAGCCACACTGGAACTGAGACACGGTCCAGACTCCTACGGGAGGCAGCAGTGGGGAATATTGCACAATGGGCGCAAGCCTGATGCAGCCATGCCGCGTGTATGAAGAAGGCCTTCGGGTTGTAAAGTACTTTCAGCGGGGAGGAAGGCGATAAGGTTAATAACCTTGTCGATTGACGTTACCCGCAGAAGAAGCACCGGCTAACTCCGTGCCAGCAGCCGCGGTAATACGGAGGGTGCAAGCGTTAATCGGAATTACTGGGCGTAAAGCGCACGCAGGCGGTCTGTCAAGTCGGATGTGAAATCCCCGGGCTCAACCTGGGAACTGCATTCGAAACTGGCAGGCTAGAGTCTTGTAGAGGGGGGTAGAATTCCAGGTGTAGCGGTGAAATGCGTAGAGATCTGGAGGAATACCGGTGGCGAAGGCGGCCCCCTGGACAAAGACTGACGCTCAGGTGCGAAAGCGTGGGGAGCAAACAGGATTAGATACCCTGGTAGTCCACGCCGTAAACGATGTCGACTTGGAGGTTGTGCCCTTGAGGCGTGGCTTCCGGAGCTAACGCGTTAAGTCGACCGCCTGGGGAGTACGGCCGCAAGGTTAAAACTCAAATGAATTGACGGGGGCCCGCACAAGCGGTGGAGCATGTGGTTTAATTCGATGCAACGCGAAGAACCTTACCTACTCTTGACATCCAGAGAACTTAGCAGAGATGCTTTGGTGCCTTCGGGAACTCTGAGACAGGTGCTGCATGGCTGTCGTCAGCTCGTGTTGTGAAATGTTGGGTTAAGTCCCGCAACGAGCGCAACCCTTATCCTTTGTTGCCAGCGGTTAGGCCGGGAACTCAAAGGAGACTGCCAGTGATAAACTGGAGGAAGGTGGGGATGACGTCAAGTCATCATGGCCCTTACGAGTAGGGCTACACACGTGCTACAATGGCGCATACAAAGAGAAGCGACCTCGCGAGAGCAAGCGGACCTCATAAAGTGCGTCGTAGTCCGGATTGGAGTCTGCAACTCGACTCCATGAAGTCGGAATCGCTAGTAATCGTGGATCAGAATGCCACGGTGAATACGTTCCCGGGCCTTGTACACACCGCCCGTCACACCATGGGAGTGGGTTGCAAAAGAAGTAGGTAGCTTAACCTTCGGGAGGGCGCTTACCACTTTGTGATTCATGACTGGGGTGAAGTCGTAACAAGGTAACCGTAGGGGAACCTGCGGTTGGATCACCTCCTTACCTTAAAGAACCTGCCTTTGCAGTGCTCACACAGATTGTCTGATGAAAAGTAAATAGCAAGGCGTCTTGCGATTGAGACTGTACGTCCCCTTCGTCTAGAGGCCCAGGACACCGCCCTTTCACGGCGGTAACAGGGGTTCGAATCCCCTAGGGGACGCCACTTGCTGGTTCGTGAGTGAAAGTCACCTGCCGTCATATCTCAAAACTGACTTGCGAGTCATGTTTGAGATATTTGCTCTTTAAAAATCTGGATCAAGCTGAAAATTGAAACGACACACAGCTCATGTGTGTTCGAGTCTCTCAAATTTTCGCAATCAGAAGTGAAACATCTTCGGGTTGTGAGGTTAAGCGACTAAGCGTACACGGTGGATGCCCTGGCAGTCAGAGGCGATGAAGGACGTGCTAATCTGCGAAAAGCGCCGGCGAGGTGATATGAACCCTTGACCCGGCGATGTCCGAATGGGGAAACCCAGTGCAATCCGTTGCACTATCGTTAACTGAATACATAGGTTAACGAGGCGAACCGGGGGAACTGAAACATCTAAGTACCCCGAGGAAAAGAAATCAACCGAGATTCCCCCAGTAGCGGCGAGCGAACGGGGAGCAGCCCGGAGTCTGAATCAGCTTGTGTGTTAGTGGAACGGTCTGGAAAGTCCGACGGTACAGGGTGATAGTCCCGTACACGAAAGCACACATGCTGTGAACTCGAAGAGTAGGGCGGGACACGTGGTATCCTGTCTGAATATGGGGGGACCATCCTCCAAGGCTAAATACTCCTGACTGACCGATAGTGAACCAGTACCGTGAGGGAAAGGCGAAAAGAACCCCGGCGAGGGGAGTGAAAAAGAACCTGAAACCGTGTACGTACAAGCAGTGGGAGCCTCTTTATGGGGTGACTGCGTACCTTTTGTATAATGGGTCAGCGACTTATATTCTGTAGCAAGGTTAACCGTATAGGGGAGCCGAAGGGAAACCGAGTCTTAACTGGGCGTTAAGTTGCAGGGTATAGACCCGAAACCCGGTGATCTAGCCATGGGCAGGTTGAAGGTTGGGTAACACTAACTGGAGGACCGAACCGACTAATGTTGAAAAATTAGCGGATGACCTGTGGCTGGGGGTGAAAGGCCAATCAAACCGGGAGATAGCTGGTTCTCCCCGAAAGCTATTTAGGTAGCGCCTCGTGAACTCATCTTCGGGGGTAGAGCACTGTTTCGGCTAGGGGGCCATCCCGGCTTACCAACCCGATGCAAACTACGAATACCGAAGAATGTTATCACGGGAGACACACGGCGGGTGCTAACGTCCGTCGTGAAGAGGGAAACAACCCAGACCGCCAGCTAAGGTCCCAAAGTCATGGTTAAGTGGGAAACGATGTGGGAAGGCACAGACAGCCAGGATGTTGGCTTAGAAGCAGCCATCATTTAAAGAAAGCGTAATAGCTCACTGGTCGAGTCGGCCTGCGCGGAAGATGTAACGGGGCTAAACCATGCACCGAAGCTGCGGCAGCGACACTATGTGTTGTTGGGTAGGGGAGCGTTCTGTAAGCCGTTGAAGGTGTGCTGTGAGGCATGCTGGAGGTATCAGAAGTGCGAATGCTGACATAAGTAACGATAAAGCGGGTGAAAAGCCCGCTCGCCGGAAGACCAAGGGTTCCTGTCCAACGTTAATCGGGGCAGGGTGAGTCGACCCCTAAGGCGAGGCCGAAAGGCGTAGTCGATGGGAAACAGGTTAATATTCCTGTACTTGGTGTTACTGCGAAGGGGGGACGGAGAAGGCTATGTCAGCCGGGCGACGGTTGTCCCGGTTTAAGCATGTAGGCGGAGGTTCCAGGTAAATCCGGTACCTTGTTAACGCTGAGGTGTGATGACGAGGCACTACGGTGCTGAAGTGATAAATGCCCTGCTTCCAGGAAAAGCCTCTAAGCATCAGGTAACACGAAATCGTACCCCAAACCGACACAGGTGGTCAGGTAGAGAATACCAAGGCGCTTGAGAGAACTCGGGTGAAGGAACTAGGCAAAATGGTGCCGTAACTTCGGGAGAAGGCACGCTGATGTGTAGGTGAAGCCCCTGCGGGTGGAGCTGAAATCAGTCGAAGATACCAGCTGGCTGCAACTGTTTATTAAAAACACAGCACTGTGCAAACACGAAAGTGGACGTATACGGTGTGACGCCTGCCCGGTGCCGGAAGGTTAATTGATGGGGTTAGCGGCAACGCGAAGCTCTTGATCGAAGCCCCGGTAAACGGCGGCCGTAACTATAACGGTCCTAAGGTAGCGAAATTCCTTGTCGGGTAAGTTCCGACCTGCACGAATGGCGTAATGATGGCCAGGCTGTCTCCACCCGAGACTCAGTGAAATTGAACTCGCTGTGAAGATGCAGTGTACCCGCGGCAAGACGGAAAGACCCCGTGAACCTTTACTATAGCTTGACACTGAACACTGGTCCTTGATGTGTAGGATAGGTGGGAGGCTTTGAAGCGTGGACGCCAGTCTGCGTGGAGCCAACCTTGAAATACCACCCTTTAATGGCTGGTGTTCTAACGTAGACCCGTAATCCGGGTTGCGGACAGTGTCTGGTGGGTAGTTTGACTGGGGCGGTCTCCTCCCAAAGAGTAACGGAGGAGCACGAAGGTTGGCTAATCCTGGTCGGACATCAGGAGGTTAGTGCAATGGCATAAGCCAGCTTGACTGCGAGCGTGACGGCGCGAGCAGGTGCGAAAGCAGGTCATAGTGATCCGGTGGTTCTGAATGGAAGGGCCATCGCTCAACGGATAAAAGGTACTCCGGGGATAACAGGCTGATACCGCCCAAGAGTTCATATCGACGGCGGTGTTTGGCACCTCGATGTCGGCTCATCACATCCTGGGGCTGAAGTAGGTCCCAAGGGTATGGCTGTTCGCCATTTAAAGTGGTACGCGAGCTGGGTTTAGAACGTCGTGAGACAGTTCGGTCCCTATCTGCCGTGGGCGCTGGAGAATTGAGGGGGGCTGCTCCTAGTACGAGAGGACCGGAGTGGACGCATCACTGGTGTTCGGGTTGTCATGCCAATGGCACTGCCCGGTAGCTAAATGCGGAAGAGATAAGTGCTGAAAGCATCTAAGCACGAAACTTGCCCCGAGATGAGTTCTCCCTGAGACTTTAAGTCTCCTGAAGGAACGTTGAAGACGACGACGTTGATAGGTCGGGTGTGTAAGCGCAGCGATGCGTTGAGCTAACCGATACTAATGAACCGTGAGGCTTAACCTTACAACGCCGAAGGTGTTTTGGCGAAGAGACAGAAGATTTTCAGCCTGATACAGATTAACAGAATTTGCCTGGCGGCTTTAGCGCGGTGGTCCCACCTGACCCCATGCCGAACTCAGAAGTGAAACGCCGTAGCGCCGATGGTAGTGTGGGGTCTCCCCATGTGAGAGTAGGGAACTGCCAGGCATCAAATTTAGCGTGCTGATATGGCTCAGTTGGTAGAGCGCACCCTTGGTAAGGGTGAGGTCCCCAGTTCGACTCTGGGTATCAGCACCACTTTATACTTAGGTTAAAGTTCGGCAAGAAGTAAAAGAATTTGTCTGGCGGCTTTAGCGCGGTGGTCCCACCTGACCCCATGCCGAACTCAGAAGTGAAACGCCGTAGCGCCGAT
>NZ_JAVHZE010000070.1:0-762 GCF_040981185.1 Kocuria sabuli | reverse complement strand
TTTGCAGGACTGGACCATGCAAGCGGCGAAGCTATTATCCCGATAGATGTTGATTTGCAGGACCCAATTGAGGTTATACCGCACCTGATAGAGAAATGGCAGGCCGGGGCGGATATGGTGCTGGCTAAACGCTCTGACCGGTCCACCGATGGGCGACTCAAGCGTAAGACCGCAGAGTGGTTCTATAAGCTGCACAACAAAATCAGCAATCCGCAGATCGAGGAAAACGTTGGCGACTTCCGCCTGATGTCTCGAGATGTGGTTGAAAACATCAAGCTAATGCCAGAACGCAACCTTTTCATGAAAGGCGTTTTGAGTTGGGTTGGCGGCCGCACTGATGTTGTTGAATATGCCCGCGCAGAACGTGTTGCCGGGGATTCTAAGTTTAATGGCTGGAAACTGTGGAACCTAGCGTTAGAGGGTATCACCAGTTTCTCAACTTTCCCACTGCGCATGTGGACGTATATCGGCTTGTTCGTTGCTGGCCTGGCCTTCATCTATGGCGCATGGATGATCGTCGACACGTTAGCGTTCGGCAACCCGGTTCGCGGCTATCCATCAATGCTTGTTTCAATACTTTTCCTTGGTGGGGTTCAGTTGATAGGCATAGGTGTTCTTGGGGAGTATATCGGAAGGATTTATGTTGAAGTTAAGGGAAGACCGCGATACATCATCAAAAATTATGAACCAACAAACAAGTCTTAAGGTGTTAAAATGCTTCGTTTCAATTTAGACAAAAAGCTTTTTTCAATGATATTGCTT
>NZ_JAVHZE010000034.1:0-6562 GCF_040981185.1 Kocuria sabuli | reverse complement strand
GGGGGGGCGGCGGGTTCGGGCGCTCCGCGCCCGCCCGGCCCCGGGCGCTCCGCGCCCGGGCGGCCCTCCGGGCCGCTGGTGGGTGCCCACTCACCTATCGCTGCCGTCTCACCGAGGCGCCCACGCACTGCGCTCCGCGCAGCACGAGGGCGCCTTTTTTTTTGGGGGGGGGGGGGTGAAGCAGGGCAGAGCGCACCTGCCCGTGGTGGTGAGTGGAAAGAGAGCCTAGGAGGACGGGGCACTGCCCCGCAGCATCTGCTCCCATTCCCACCTCCGAACACGACCAGCCCCGCGGCCACGCCCTAGGTGTACCCGGGCAGGAGATTGGTAGCGCGGGGTTGACGTGAGGAGAGCCTCCGAGTGGGGTGTGGCTTGCCTAAGGCCCACATCCACCACGGAGGCTCCCATGTCTCACCGTAATGCCCGCACCACCGTCCACAGCAGACTCCTGATTGTGAGACGGCATCAATCCGGGATGCCCCAAGCCCACATCGCCGCAGCCATGGGCGTGTCTCGTAAGTGCGTGTCCCACTGGATCTCTCGCTACGAGAGCGAGGGCGAGGCCGGCCTCCACGACCGCTCCTCGAAACCACACACCACACCGACCCGCCCCCGTCCCGAGCTCGAGCAGCAGGTGCTCGAGCTACGCCGTACTCAGCGGCGGGGCCAGGACTGGATCGGTCCTGAACTCGGTCTGGCGCCCAGGACGGTAGGGCGGATCCTGCGCCGCCACCAGATGCCGTATCTGCGCGAGCTGGACCGGATCACCGGAGCACTCATCCGGGCCTCGAAGTCCACCGCGGTGCGCTACGAACGCAACCACCCGGGCGAACTGGTGCACATGGACGTGAAGAAACTCGGGCGGATTCCCGACGGCGGCAGGTGGGGGCCCACGGGCGCGGGGCGGCCAGCATCACCCGTGACCGCAGCACACGGGTCGGCTTCGACTACGTGCACTCGATGGTCGATGACCACTCGAGGCTGGCGTACTCGGAGATCCATCCCGACGAGAAAGGCGCCACCTGCGCGGGATTCCTGGCCCGGGCCGCGGCCTACTTCACCGGCCACGGGATCACCCGCATCGAGCGGGTGATGACCGACAACGCCTGGGCCTATCGGAAGTCGTTGCCGGGCTGGGCGCCAAGCAGGTGTTCATCCGACCGCACTGTCCCTGGCAGAACGGGAAGGTCGAACGCTTCAACCGCACCCTCGCGACCGAGTGGGCCTACCGGCGAGTCTTCACATCCAACGACGAACGCGCCACCGCTCTTGCCCCGTGGCTCGAGCACTACAACACTGGCAGGCGTCACAGCGCACTCGGAGGCCACCCACCCGTCAGTCGTCTGCGACCAATCTCGTGACCCAGTACACCTAGCGCGCTGCCATCACGCCCCGCCTCTCCAAATCTTCCGCGCCCACCAATTTGCGGTGATGAGCCCGACCACGGCCAAAGCCGTCTCACAGGCCACCAACACCCAGATACCAACCGCGCCCGTGTGGGCCGCGTAGACGCTCACCGTCACCAGCAGCGCCACCGCGCCCAGGACAGCGAGGACGAGCACGGGTGCGACCGCGAGGGCATTGGCATGAGCCACTGTCATGCGCCAGCCTTCTGCGCCGCCTCGTAGGCGTCCTTGATGTGCTGGTGGATCCGGCCGCGGTCGGAGACCTCGTATCCGTTGGCCTTCGCCCAGGCTCGGATTGCGGCGGTCTCCCCGCTACCGCTCCCCTGGCTGGTACGGGAGGTGGTACGGGCGCCGGCGTTCGACGCGACCTTGCGGGCCGCGCTGCTGTAGGGGGCCAGCGCTTCACGCAGCTGCTCTGCGTTGACGGTGCTGAGGTCGATCTCGTAATCCTTGCCCTCGAGACCGAAGCGGACGGTTTCTGCCGCTTCGCTGCCGTCGATGTCGTCAGTGAGGAGGATCTGAACGTTCTGCGCCATGTGCTTCTCTTTCTGTCAGAGGGATTGTTTCTGGGTCAGGTTATGCGGAGTGGGCCTGGTTGGCATATTCGGCAGCGAGTCAGGTTTCGATTCCGCGGGTGGTGGCCTTTTTGAGTCGGGTGACCTGCCGGTCAATCTGGGCCATCGTGCGGGCATTGCGAGCCTTGTGCGCCTCGGTAATGCGCCGGTACTGGTTCGCGCTCTCCAACACCGCCCGATAGTCCAGCAGCAGCACCAGGCGCCCACTGTGAGCCGACGGGTGGCTCTTCTCGAGGTCGCGTGTTCTCGTACCGGCGGTTTCCCGCAGGGCCGCGCGGAATGTTCTGAGCTACCGCCACGCGAGAGCTTGATCAATGAGGAGAGCGAACACCCTGAGAGCAATGAGCGCTGGGGTCACGCTGAGCGTTCTGTTTGCAGGCCAATTTATTACTTTATGCATTTCATGAAAGACAAAAGGAAGTGAAGGGGGCCGGATGTCCCCGGCCCCGCTTGTTGCGCCTGCCCCTTACCGGCTCTTGGGGATGAGCCGGTAGATCTTGTCAAAGCTCCACCGATAGGTGTCGTACCCGGCCCACGAGACGGTGATGGTCTTCCGGTTCACCCGGACGAGGCCGTAGGTAGCACCGTCCTGGTCCGGCACCGCGCACGCGCCCGCCAGCTCCACATGGGTGAACGGTTCGGGCTGGTTCTTCTCCAGGAACTCCACGCGCTGCGCTACCTGCTCTACATCGGCCTCCTGACGCTGAATTTTTACCCTGCGCTCGATGTCACCCTCCATGGTCGTGCCGCGAGCGCCGGGGGCATATTGGTCATGGCGGGGTCGTTGGGGACGGTGCCGAAGTCATCGCCCCGGTGTGCCCGGGGCCGTGGTCTGGAACGAGGACAACCGTCCCTTGGAGGACGAGTCGAGGCGTGGCGTGGGAGGTGTTGACGATGGCGGCCTGTGTCATGCGCAGTGTCGCCGGCGTCGACCGCGCCGTCGCCACCGTCGCCGGTATCCGGAACACCCTTCGGGTCGGGATGCTGCGGGAGCTGGATTACACCGTTCGCCTTGGCCGTCTGTGGCAGGCGAGCCGGTTCTCGCGCTGATGCTCGTGCACGAGGACTGAACGCCCCGGTCCGGCCCGCGAGCGCGGGCCGGGTTGTTCTTCCCGATCGGCATCCCCGCCCCGTGAGGAGTCGGATATGACCACCACCGTCACCTGCAGAGTGCTGCCTCGTCCTCCTGGCTGGTGACCCGGTGGTGGGCTGACTTCGGCGAAGATGCTTTCGGGTCTGGTTTCAGGGTTCCGGCTGGGGGTGTTTGGTGTCTTCTTCGTTCAAGTGGTGGGGCTCAGCTTTTCGAGGGTGGGTCGTTGGTGTCGAGACGTCTTCTGAGCATGTCGAGGCCCTTGCGGATCATCGTGCTGTATCCGTCTTCTGTGAGGGCTGCGAGTGCTGTCTGTCCCAGGTGGAGTTGCTCTCTCGCCCGTTCGATTTCCCCTTGGCGTCGGTAACCGTCGCCTAGGTTGAGGTGGAGGCTGGGGGCCATGCCGGCCGCTGAGGTGATGCCCACTGGGCGCAGGTCGTCCTGGTGGACTGAGGAGAACTCTTCCAGGGCGAGTTCGTCCCATCGCACTTCCTCGGTGAGGTGGGGTTGCAGATCGGCGAGGTAGTGGGCCAGAACGCAGCGTTGGGCGTGCTCGTCGGGGCTGCTGGATTCCCACAGTGCGCGAAGTCGTGGCGCCCCGCCGGTGGGGTCGCCCTCGAGGACGGTGGCAACAGCGGTGATGATGTCGTTCCAGTCGGTCATGGATCGACCTTAGGAGCGGGTGGGGGCCAGCGGCTTGGACGAATCGGATCCCTTCTCGCTTCACCGTGGTGCGGGGTGGCTGGCCGGCCGGGGCGGGGAAGTCTCGGATCGGATGCGGTTGGTCGCTGTAGTCCGTCGGAGCGGCGAGGTCGGCATGGCTTCCGGCCCGTCGGGGCTCCCACGGTGCGGCAGAGCGGTGCGAGGGCAGGATGCGCCGCACCAGTGCTGGTGGCAGGCCGAGATCGGCCGCGCACTGGTGGTGGGTCTGCCGGATGCTCATGGGCGGTTTCTCGGCGATCTGCTGGATGGTGCGATCAGCGCTGAGGCACTGCACAAGTCGGTGGGGGCGAGATGGGGCCGGCCGCCCCGCCGCGATCTCTGTGGTGGTGTCCGTGAGGGTGTCTGTCGCGGCGTGCGCAGGGGCGGGGTCGATCAGCTGCTGCTCGGTGTCGGCGGCCGCCGCTGGTCCCCAGAGGTCGGTCAGCAGGCACCGCCGGTCCGCCATCGCTGCAGCGGTGAGCCCGCGACGCTGCGTCCGTGAGTGGGCCTGATGCGCGCCCCTGCTACGGTGATCCCCGGCCGGGGCGGCGCCCAGGGGGCAGTGGTGGGCCCGAACCACCACCGTCGTTGCTCCACCCCGGCAATTCCGCTCCGGGTATCCGGGGGGGGCGGCGGCTCCCGTTCCTCTCCAGTGGTCAGGACATAGCCCAGATCACCCGCACCGTTGACCCATACCGTCTCCGGGCACTTGGCGGGGTACAGCTGCGGCCCCTCCCCTGCGCCGAAGTGTTGCTCCACGGCCCTGTTCTCTGTGCCTGTCTGCCATGGCTCGGGGACAAAGCGAACAGCGGCAGACGGCCTGGGTGTTGAGAGCGGGTCTTGATGCGAGGTCAACGCGGCCGCGCTCGAGCGTGGCGCGACCGGCAGCTGAGGTGCAGGCCTTCCCGGTCCACAGGGTCCAGGACCTCGGGCAGCAGGAGCTGGACAGCACCGAGCACTTCGATCGGCTGATCCGGCTGGGGTGCCAGCGCTGGCCGCAATGCCACCGGCGCCGTAGTGCTCGACGCGCCGAACCCCCCGTGCTAGCTGCGGCTTCTGGGCCGAGGCTGAGCCCAGGCCCACACACAGAGGGCCGGGCCGGGCCGGGCCGGGCTCCACCGCGCCACTGCGAGCGCCGGATGCGAACCACCTGCCGTGCTGAGCGCGTTGGTCCTCCCGGTCCCACTGCGCGGGGTCCTTCATGGATGGCTGCAGGACTCCTCCCGGCCCAGGCTGCGGCCACTGCCCCACCGGGCCCCGACCGGTGGCCCGGTTCCAGGCCCGCGGCCGCGGCATCGCCCCGCCCGCACACCGCAAGCGCCTTTCGGCACACCGCGGCCGCGACAGCCCCACCCAGTACCCCAAGGCACGGTGCTGGCCCCCGTCACCGCAGGGACCGTGGTGAGCACCTGGCGAGCGGCTCACGGTCGGATGACGACGTGGTCCAAGTGGTTCCGGGCGGGGGTGCTGACCGATGAGGTGGGCTCCTCCGAGCGGGCGCGGCAGGAGGGGCACCGGGCGATGCTCCCCGGTGTCGTGGTGAGGTCCCTGCTGTACATGGGTGTAGGAGTGGTCCTGGAGATCACCTAATGGATACCGCTCACCGTGAGCCCCGTCTTGTGCCTGTGCTTCTACAACAGCTCCTGGGGTGAGCGAGCAGCACGGAGGGCGTGGGTGGAGTGAACAGCCCCGCGGCCCCCGTGCGTTGCTGAGATCCCGGGCCGGCGCGCTTTCGACCCGTCCCGCTCCCCTCGATGCTCAGGGAGGGTCGAGAGGGGTCCTGGAGTGACGCGCATGGCGCCGCCGGTTGGCTCGCATCGTCGCTGTCGTGCCGAGGTCGGCCGGCACGGGAGAACCTGTCGGCAGGCAGAGGGCGGAGAACCATCTGAAGGGCCGTCGTCGCCAGGGCGGTGGGGATCACCACCGTCAGCCCGTCATGCCCCTGGGAGTGGGGCAGCCAGGCGATGAACAGCACCACGGCGAGGAGATCCACCAGAGCGAAGGCCCCGGAGAGGCCTTCGCCTCGAGGGCCGTCGGTCATCGGCTGCTCTCCTCCTTGGACCTGCCCACTCGATGGAGCAAGAGGCGCACTCGGACGAGGCCGAGGAGGATGCCGATGCTCCCCGGCGATGAGTGCCGCCACGACAGGTGCGCCGCCCTCGCCCGTCGTCATCAATCCCAGTGCCAGTGCCACGGTCATCGGGACGAGGAGCAGGAGCACACAGCTGACCCGGGGACCGGCGGGGTCCTGGTGCTGAGGCGCAGACGTCACCGGGGCTGCTGCTGTTCTTGAGCGCGGTGCACGGCCCCCCCCCCCTGCCAGCACGAGCAGCACAGTCGTCCCGGTCAGCGGCAGGCCCGCCCCGGGGCTGTACCGCAGGATCACCGCGGCCAACCCCGCGGCGCCCACTCCAGCAGCCAGCCCCGCGGCGCCCACTGCGGCGGTGAGGGGTGAAGCAGCACTGGTCAGCACCAGAAGAGACATCGCGAGGGCAGGGAACAACACCAGGCGGAGCACCAGATCCAGGGTGAGCTCGAACACGAACGCAGCTGCCCCTGCGATGGCGCTGCAGAGCACCCCGTACACGAACGCGTGCCCAGGACAGTTCTTGGCGGAGGTGATCGAGGACCCAGTGCTCATCGCCGGGACTCCAGGCCTGTTCGTGGCGCTGCTCTTAAATGCGGTGCACCCGGATCATGATTCCCTTCGGCGGTAGCGCCCCCCCCCCCCCCCCCCCCCCCCCCCCCCCCCCCCCCCCCCCCCCCCCCCCCCCCCCCCCCCCCCCCCC
>NZ_JAVHZE010000069.1:0-769 GCF_040981185.1 Kocuria sabuli | reverse complement strand
CAGAAAAACGAAGAGGCTTAGTTTGATATAAGCCGAACGTGTTGATTGAACAGGGTTCATGGTTATCTTTCTCCGCACGCACGCCAGGTGCGCCAGCTATTGTATGTGTAGGGTTTTCGTGTTCAGCGTGAGAACCTGGCTCAGGCGATCGAAGGCCAGCGTCATCGGTGGCGGCAGGACAGAGGCCATCGTGGCCGTTACGGCACACGCCAGCCAGTGCGTACCGGGTTCAAGCACGGCGCCCAGGCAGGGGATCTCGCCCGGTGCAGCATGGAGAATGTGGCTGTTGGGAGCCGTCGTGACGGTCAGCGCGTGACGCTCGCAGAGCAGATCCACAATCTGGCTACACCCGGACAAGGTGTTCAGGGCTACCTCATGAGAAGCTTTACTTGTTTCCGCGAGTAAATGACGATTGATGGCGAATCCACCCTCGACGCTGTCGAGCGCGCGCTGGGTTTCAACCCGGTGGAGTCGGATGTGCCCCTGTTGATGCGGGATAAGCCAGGTCGTGACAAATACATCCGGCCAGGGTTGCCAGGTGCTGCGGAGCCAGGCGTCAGTCATGTCGACAGAGGTGCACTCGCGACGTCCGCGCCAGTAGTTGTCCTGCTCACTGAATATCAGCATCGAATCGCATGCCGCATGATTCAGGGCGTCATTTCCCCGCGTAAGCGTGAATCCAAAATGGCTGGAATAGGCAAACTTGCTGTATTTCGCCTCGAAATTGACGAAGTTATTACGATCGTACTGACCCGACATCAGCATCCAT
>NZ_JAVHZE010000068.1:0-777 GCF_040981185.1 Kocuria sabuli | reverse complement strand
TGGTTGTCATCACCGGTCGCAAGCTGATGGCGGATAAATACTTCCCTATCGTCAATAAAGACCAGGAAAACAGCGAGTCGCTGGCCGCTGACATCATCATCAGCCAGAAGCGAATCGGCAACCTGCCTGCCGTGCGCGTGCCTTACTTCCCGGCGAATGCCCTGATGGTGACGCGTCTCGATAACCTGTCTATCTACTTCATGGATGACGCGCATCGCCGCAGCATCATCGAAAACCCGAAGAAAGACCGCATCGAGAACTACGAGTCAATGAATACCGACTACGTGGTCGAGGCATACGCTGCCGGTTGCCTGATTGAAAATATCAAGCTCGGTGACTTCACCGCACCTGCTGCACCGGAAAGCGGAGAGTAAGCCATGACGAGTCCCGCAGCGCGTCACATGATGCGGGTCTCGGCCTCTGAAACAGCGCGGCGGGCTGCTGTCCCGCTGCGCAATGCAACTGCCTATGAGCAGATGCTCGTTAAGCTGGCCGCAGACAACCGCACGCTAAAACAAATCCGATCCAATGAGCGCAAGGCAGATAAAAAGCGTGAGCTGCTGCCGTTCTATCTGCCATGGGTGGCTGGCGTCCTCGCAAACGGCAAGGGCGCGCAGGATGACATCGTCATGACGGTCATGCTGTGGCGTCTCGATGCTGACGATATCGCCGGTGCGCTGGAAATTGCCCGTTACGCCATGACCTATGGCCTGACCATGCCGACCGGTCGACGTCCGACGCCTTACCTGCTGGCCGAAGAGGTGGCACTGGCCGCGC
>NZ_JAVHZE010000033.1:0-8890 GCF_040981185.1 Kocuria sabuli | reverse complement strand
TGGACGTCGACCATGACCTCGCCGGTGGTGCCGGAGTTGTTGAGGGCGCTCAGGGTGGCCTGGGAGGACCAGGAGTCCTGGCCGTGGTCGGCGGCCAGGGCGGGAGCCGCCGAGAGGGCCAGGGCGCTCAGGGCCAGGGTGGGAACGGCAAGCAGACGCATCTTCGTGTTCATGACTGGTTCCTTCGTCGTGCCGGGGGGGTGCACACGGGGTGTGTGCATGGGGGTTCGTAGCTGATCACCACCCGGATGGGTGGTCCGGGGAAAAACTTCGAGAAGAGTTCCGCCGCAACGCTCCCGGTCCGCGGGAATGCTGACGCGGTCCGCCGTGGAGAGGTGCGGGAGCGGGTCCACGCCCTCGGTCCGGGGCACCCCCCTCAGCCGGACTGTTCCTTCAGGTGCCGGCGCCGGAGAACCCATCCGTGCCGTGATCGGTGGCGAACACCAGTCGTGAAGAACTCTTACCCGCCTCTGGCCTCCGGATGTCACGGCCGGACTCTGCCAGGGCGCCTGCCCGGCATGACCCCTCTGGGGCTGGGGCGGCCCACAGCGGCGCCGATGGCATGCCGCCGCAGGGCTGTGGCAGTGTGCACACCGAGAATGTTCCCGTCCCCTTCCTCGACGGGGCACCGGTGTCGAAGGGACGGATGGGGGATCCGATGACCGAATCCCGCGGCGGGCGGGGAGATCGCCAGGGCCGCACCCTGGGAGTGCCGAGCCGACCTCACTCCGACGAACGGTCCGCACCTCACGGGCCGGTGGCCTCCAGGGAGGAAGCAGCAATCGGCCCGCGTCGACCCGGCCCACGGGACCGTGCCGGGGTGGTTGCGCACGCTGGCCCGTCGCCGGGCGATGGACTGCACCGACTTCGCGCAGCACGGGGGGTGCAGTCGTGAACGGCATTCATGACCGCGGCACGGACACCGGCGCCCTGCACGAGCTGGTCGCCCTCTACGCTGTGAACGCCCTGGATCCGGCGGAGCAGGCCGCCTTCGAGCACCATCTGCCGGAATGCCCCCGGTGCCGGGCGGAGCTGGCCGACCATGCCGAGGTCACCGCCCGCCTGGCGGAGGCGGTGGCGCAGGACCCTCCGCCCGCCCTCCGTGCTGGAGGCCGTCCACAGCGCCCGGCCCTTGCCTGCCGTCCAGGACGAGACACCCGCCGGAGGTGGAGCGGCCCCGGCGGAGCCGGGAACGATCCTCAGGACCGATCCCGCAGCAGAGGGCTTCTCCGGAAGCACCAGCGGCCGTCCCGGGGCCGGGATCGTGTCCCTGGACGCCCGTCGCCGTCGCCTGCCGGCCGCCGCCGCGGCCGCTGTCTTCCTCCCGGGAATCGCCCTGGGCGGGTGGAGTCTGGGGGCGCAGTCGAAGCAGCGGCATCAGGAGGAGCTGCTCGCGGCCCGGGAACAGGACCGGGAGAACCTGCTGCTGGGCGCCTCCGACGCCACCACCCACCGGATCGAGGTGGAGGGCGGAACCGCCACCCTCTTCGTGTCCCAGGAGCAGGACACCGCCCTGTTCGTCTCCACCGACCTCCCGGACCCCGGGCCGGGGCGGGAGTACCAGCTGTGGCTGGTCCAGGAGGACGTCCCCGTTCCGGACGCGCACTTCACCGGCGGACAGGTACGCACCTGGCTGCACGGGGAGGTGGCCGATGCGGCGGCGGCGGCCATGACCGTGGAACCGGCCGAGGGCTCCACCAGCCCCACCCTGCCGGTCGTCGCCGCCACCGAGATCTGAGGCCGGCGACGCCATGACCGCACCGACCCTGCCGCGCAGGAGAACCCGGAAGCGAGAGAGCATACGGCCGAGAGGGCAGGAGGCGAGCGGGCCGCAGCGTGCGGGTCCGCTGGCGCGCGGAGTGCGAGGCGTGATCGCCGGTGTCCTTTCCGCATCGCTGGCGGCGGCCTCCCACCACGCCGCGGCCACGGCGGCACCGGACCCGGTGGTCGTGGCCGTCACGGCGGTCGCTGCGGTGGGGGTGTGCGTGCTGCTGGCGGGGCACCGGATGGGTCCGGTGCGGCTGGGCTCTGCGGTGGTGCTCAGTCAGGGCGTCCACCACCTGCTGTTCTCCCTGTCCGGTGGGAACACCGCCGGGGTCGGATCCCACATTCCGCGGGGGGTCGAGCCGGGACCCGGCCACACCCATCCTCCACTGGGGACGGTTCCTCGCGACCTCCCCTCGGCCGAGCCCGCCCACTGGCTGATGCTGCTGCTGCATCTGCTGGCCGCGGTCGTGACCTACCTCCTCCTGCGCCACGGGGAGAGGGCGTGGTGGTCGCTGGTGGATGTGCTGGGCGCACCGATCCGCCGGCTGCTGCACGTGGCACCCCCCTGGGTGGCAGCCCGGCGCCCCCTGGGTCGACCGGGCCGGTTCTTCCAGCAGGATCTCCACGATCTGGGCTGCGCCCTGCAGATCGTCACCCCCAGGGGTCCGCCCGTTCCGGTGTCGTGAGTCGTCACCTCTGTCCCACCGCAGCAGCGGCACGCCGCCGTTGCCGGGGCAGGGTCCCCCACACCCTTCTCGAGGGACCTGACCGACCGTTCTCACCGGTTCCTGCCCGTGCGAGGCCACCTCCCTGTTCCTCCAGGGCCTGCCGTCCACGCACGGTCATCGGCTGCCTCCCCCGACCTCTCCGACAGGCGAAACCCATCATGCCCACTTCCACCGACACCATCGAACCCCGCCCGTCCCTGCCCTCTCGCCCGCCGGCACCGGCCGGGTGGGTGCGGCAGCTGCTGCTGCGCCTGCACTTCTACATCGGGGTCTTCATCGGCCCCTTCCTGCTCGTCGCCGCCGTCTCCGGGGCCCTCTACGCCCTGAGTCCGCAGCTGGAGCGGGTGATCTATGCCGAGGCGCTGACCGGCACCGTCACCGAACAGCCCTTGTCCCTGGACGCCCAGGTCGCCGCCGCCCAGACCGCCACCGGTCTCGAGGCCACCCCGGAGGCGGTGCGTCCGGCCGAGCCCGGGGGCACCACCCGGGTGATGTTCACCGACCCGGCCCTGGGTGCCTCCGAGCACCGAGGGGTGTTCGTGGACCCGGGCACCGGTGAGGTGGTCGGGGACCTGACCGTCTACGGCACCAGCGGGTCGTTGCCGCTGCGCACCGCCATCAGCGAGCTCCACCGCAGCCTGCTGCTGGGTGAGCCGGGGCGGATCTACAGCGAGCTGGCCGCCTCCTGGCTGTGGGTCATCGCCGTGACCGGGCTGATCCTGTGGGCGGCCCGCTGGCGGAGGACCCGGACCGGGCTCCGGGCACGGGGGCTGCTGGTCCCGGACACCGCCACCACGAACAAGTACCGGCGCACCCGGTCCTTCCACGCCGCGACCGGGGTGTGGCTGGGACTGGGGTTCCTGTTCCTCTCCGCCACGGGGCTGACCTGGTCGACCTACGCCGGGGCCAACGTCACGGAACTGCGCTCCACCCTGGGCTGGACGACTCCGGCACTGGAGAAGGCCCTGGATCCGGCCCGGGCACCGGGGGCTGCGACGGACGAGCACGCCGAGCACGGCGCGCACCATGACCACGCCGCCATGACGGGTGCCGCCTCCGCCGGCGGGTCGTTCGACGCGGTGCTGGACACCGCCCGCGATGCCGGCATCGACGCGACCCTGCTCGAGGTCAAGCCCGCGCCCGAGGCCGGCACCGCCTGGACGGTGGCCGAGATCGACCGTTCCTGGCCCACCCAGGTCGATGCCGTGGCCGTGGACGCGGCCAGCGGACAGGTCAGCGACCGGGTGCGCTTCACCGAGTTCGGGGTCATGGCGAAACTCGCCCAGTGGGGCGTGGCCGCCCACATGGGGGTGCTGTTCGGGGTGGTCAACCAGCTCGTGCTGGCCGTGCTCGCCCTGGGTCTGGCCGCGACGGTGGTGTGGGGCTATCTCATGTGGTGGCGACGGCGACCCGCCCGCGCCACCGGGATGAGCTTCGGTGCTGCTCCGACCCGCGGGGCCCTGCGCCGGGCTCCGCTGCCCGCGGTGGCCGCGGTGACCGTGGTCGCGGTGGGCGTGGGGGTGTTCCTCCCCCTGCTGGGGACCAGCCTGGCCGCCTTCCTGGTCCTGGACCTCGTCCTGGGCGCCCTGACGGCCCGACGGAACGCTCCCCCGGCAGGCCCGTGATCCGAGCCGGCCATGGCGCAGGGCCCCGTGCACCCGCTGGGCGGGGCCCTGCCCCGGCCGCCTCGATCGGGGGGACCGTGACCGGATCGGGACCCGGGCAACAGCCCTCGTCCGGGCGAGAGGCGGTGGCGTCCGCACCCATCCGCCGGGCCGCCGGCTCCGAACACGAGGTGACACAGTCACAACGATCACCGTGCGGACGAGCACCGCCGGCCCGCCCCCGGTTCCCGGGGCCGCCGTGCCCGTCGCGCAGGGAAGGGAGACGAGCCGTCATGGCCTTCGACATCGACCGGTACGCCCGTGAGTCCACGGCCGTGACCTGGGAGGACCTCGACTACGAGGTGTTCCGGGACAACCCGCTGCCGACGGACACGCTGCGCACCCTGCGCTACATGTGCGAGATCGAGTTCCACACCGTGTGCTACCTGCGGGACATGCTCGTCAGCCCCTCGCGCAAGGACCCGCAGGTGGGGACCTTCATGACCACCTGGAACTGGGAGGAGATCTGGCACGGCGAGGCCCTGGCCCACGTGCTGGCCCTGCACGGGATCACGGTGGCCTTCGACGAGGTCAAGGCCAAGCGGGTCAAGCTCGGCTGGCGGGACCGCCTCAGCCCGGTCAAGCAGTCGCTGCTGTCCAACATCGCCGGCACCGACTTCGTGGCCGTGCACATGCTCTGGGGCTCCATCAACGAACGCTCCACCGCCGCCGGCTACAAGCGCCTCGCCGCCCTGGAGGACAGCCCCGTGCTCACCACCCTGCTGCGCCGGATCGCCGCACAGGAGGCCAAGCACATCGCCTTCTACACCACCCAGGCCCGCGCCCGGCTGCAGGACAACCCGCGCGCCCAGAAACTGGCCCGCCTGGCCCTGCGCACCGCCTGGCAGCCGGTCGGTTCCGGGGTCTCCCCCGAGGCCGAGGTCGACCACGTCCTGCGGCACCTGTTCTCCGGACCGGACGGGCGCAAGGAGATCGAGGCCGTCGACCGGCACGTCGCCAAGCTGCCGGGCATGGAGGGGCTGACCCTCGTGGCCGAGGCCCTGGACGCCCGCGGGGTGCCGGCGTGAGCACCACCGGTTTCGACGTGCGCGCCTACATGCGCGACCCCCATGTCCTGCGCCCCACCGATCTCGATCCGCACGCGCTGGGGACCCTGTCCGCCCCGGCCCTGGATGCCCTCGCCTACCTGTGGGCGGTGGAGGGCACCGTCCTGGGACGGATGCGTGATGTGCTGGTCACCCCCACCCACGCCGAGTCCCGTGTGACCGCCTTCCTCACCACCTGGTCCTACGAGCAGCACTGGCTCACCACGACCCTCGGATCGGTGCTCGAGGCCCGCTCCCGCACACCCCGGTTGCCCCTGGACACGCCCCTGGGCGGGCTGCGCCGCGCGTGGGACGACCGGGCCCGGCCCACCGTGGCCGCCATCGGCACCAATCTCCTGGGCGCGGACGTGACCGGCGCCCACATGGTCACCGGCTGGCTGGACACCGCGGCGCTCGCCCTCGTCTACCGCCGGCTCGGCGCGGTCGAGCCCGCGCTGGGGGAGCTGACCTGCGCGGTGGTGCGGCTGAAGGACCGGCACCTGGACTTCTACGCCGAGGAAGCCACGGACCGCCTGGCCCGCAGCGCCACCGCCCGGCGGATCGCCCGGACCGCCGCCGACCGGTGGCGCCTCCCCGGCACCCGGTACGCCGGCCCCGCACCGGCCCGCGCCGCCCTGACCCTGCTCACGGATCCGGCCGGACGCCCCGCCGTCGGTGAGATCGACGATGCGGTGGCCGTGTTCCCCGGTCTGACCGGCACCCACCCGCTGCGCACCGCCCTCGGGGCTCCCACGCCCCGGCCGGGTCTCCACGCCACCACGCCGACGTCCTGGGCGTGAGAGGGCATGCCGTGACCGGCCGGGGTTCGGGCGCGAGCCGCACGCCCCCGGGACAACCGGGCGGAACAGGACAGCAGAAGTGGCACGAGCACACTGAGCGCGCTCGATGAGGATCAGGAACGACTTCGATCAGCGGGGCACGGGGTGGCCGTGGGCATCGCGCAGCTCGATGCGCGGTCCGCTGATGAGCACCTCACGACGTTCCTCGAGCGTCGCCGGGCGGTTCTGATCCCGTTCGGGAACGCGGGCGAACAGGGGGTCGCGCTCCTCGGGAGCGTTGATGAAGGAGCGGAAGCGGGCAAGCTTGGCCGGGTCGGCGAGGGTGGCGACCCACTCGTCGACGTGGGCCTCCACGAAGTGCTGCATCTCCTCCTCGAGCTCGTGGCAGATGCCGAGCTCGTCGTCGACGACGACCTTGCGGATGTGGTCGATGCCGCCGTCGTGGGACTCGATCCACACGGCGGTGCGCTGGAGCTTCTCGGCGCTGCGGATGTAGTAGCCGAGGAACCGGTCGATCAGCCGCACCAGCGTCTCGCCGTCGACGTCCTGGACGAGCAGGTCCGCGTGGCGCGGGGAGAAGCCGCCGTTGCCGCCCACATAGAGATTCCAGCCCTTCTCCGTGGCGATCACCCCGATGTCCTTGCCGCGGGCCTCGGCGCACTCCCGGGCGCATCCGGAGGCGCCGATCTTGAACTTGTGCGGGGAACGCAGGCCCACAGGGTGGGGTCGCCGAGGGTGAGGTCGTAGGACTTGTCCCAGCGCTTGGCCAGCTGGACGCGGTCGTAGGGCGCCATGTCCTCCTCGCTGATGAGCGTCACACGGTAGCGTGCGTGGTCATCACGCCGGTGCAGGGTCTCGACGAAGTGGTGGGCGGCGGGACCGCCGCCCACCACGACGACGTCACGGAAGCTCTGCCCGGAAGTGCCGGGGGACGTGGTGTCGGTGCTGGCCACGATGTCTCCTCATCCCGGGTCCCCCCGGGTCGGTGGTGTGGGTCTCGTCAGCTGTGGCAACCGGTCGGGATCTTGTGGTCTGACCACAGCGCCATATCTCCTACAATACCAACGGGGAACGCCCCGCACGGGCTCCGCAACGGGATGTTTCAGCAGTGTCGGAGCACCGGGCGACCCCTCCATGAGAGCATCCGAGAACCCATGCCCGGATGGACGCAGGACGAGGAGACAGACCGTGAGCGACACGCAGTGGCACCGAGTGTGCACCGTGGACCAGCTAGAGACCGACCTCGGGGAGGCCGCCCTCTTCGGCACCGAGCAGATCGCGGTGTTCAAGGCATGGGACGGCAACGTCTACACGGTCTCCAACATCGATCCGCGCACCGACCAGGGAGTGATGAGCCGGGGCATCGTGGGCGACAGGATGGTGGACGGCGCGCGCCGGCCCACCATCTCCTCCCCCCTGTACAAGGAGGTCTACGACCTCGGCACCGGCGTGTGCCACACCTCGGACCACTTCGGTCTGGCCGTGTACACCAACCGGGTCGTGGACGGCGTGGTCCAGGTGGACCTCGCCTCGCGCACCGACGCCAGGGCCCGGGCCCTCCCCCGACACTGACCGGTCACGGCCAGCAGGGTCTTTGCTGCAGATGCTTCCCGAGCCGTGCCCCCTTCGACCCTGCGACCCGGTCGTCGGACGGAGTTCGAGGCGGTGCAGGGATGGCACCCGAGCTGGTCGGGGGTCGGCCGTGCCCGACGACGCTGTCGTCGTCTCCGCCGGTCAGGGCATCCCCGCGCTGTATTTCGTGTCGTCGTTCACGTACGCGTAGTAGAGCCCGATCAGCACTCCCCCGCCCAGGAAGTTGCCCACCAGGGCGATCGCGACGTTGGCCGCCGCCAAGCCGCCGTCAATGCCCTCGCCGAGCCCGACGATGGTGAACAGGACCGTGTTCGCCACGGAGTGCTCCAAGCCCAGGAAGGCGAAGAGGAACACCGCGACGATCATCACCAGGCTCTTCAGGACGTCGTCCTGGATGAGGCCGTTGTAGACCAGCAGCATCGCGAGATTGATCAAGAAATTGCACAGCACCGCACGGATGAACAGGTCTCCCCACCCCGTGGCGCCGCTCGTGATGAACTCCAGCTTGTTCGCCACAGAGGCTTCCATCAACGTGAACGCGGCACCGTCGATGACGGTGCTGTAGCGCAACGCCACCGCCACGAACAGACCGCCCAGGAAATTGCCCACATAGCACAGGCTCAGCAGGCGCAACGCCTTCAACCAGCTCGTGCGGTGGTAATAGGCCCCGACGGAGACCACCATCATGTTGGACGTCAGCAGCTCGGACTTCGAGTAGTAGATGAAGACCAGCGCCCATCCGAACGTGGCAGCGCCCACCATCCGCCCGAGAGGGCTCAGCGTCGCACCCCCGGCAGGGACGGCGTCGAACGCCGCGACCACCACGAAGTTCGCGGCGAACAGCACTCCGATGATCAGCCCGGCCATGCCGGCGCGCTGGAGGTACCGCCGTGCCAGATGGCCCGACATGGTGGTCTTGGTCTCCAAGGCCTCCAGGATGGTGCTGATGAACTGCTTTCCCGGGAAAAGCTGCTGCGCGTCAGAGGGCATGTTCGGCGCCTGTCTCCAGAAATCGTTGCGGAGCCGCCCGGCACACGGGGCGGACATCTGCTGTGAACACTCTCATGATCGTCGAACTCGGCCCGGGACGTGCTGAACCGACTGCGCCCCGGGGCGTCAGATCCTGGAGCCGGCCATCGGGGACGGCCGAGGAGATCCTTGCGGATCGGTCCGTGGCATGCGGCTGACTGCTGCGTGCGGGTTCAGTAGCCGATCGTGGCCAGGGTGGCCCGGATCGCCTCGGCCGAGCGCTGCAGCATGGCCTGCTCCCGCTCGTCCATCGGCACCACCAG
>NZ_JAVHZE010000032.1:0-9922 GCF_040981185.1 Kocuria sabuli | reverse complement strand
GTCGAGGCGATGACCATGGGCGACCGGGTCGCGGTGCTCAAGGACGGGCACCTGATGCAGGTCGACACCCCCCGCAACCTCTACGACCGCCCCGCCACCGAGTTCGTCGCCGGCTTCATCGGCTCCCCCGCCATGAACCTCTTCCGCGCCCCGGTCACCGGGGACACCGTGCAGCTGGGCACGGTGCGGATCCCGCTGACCCGGGAACAGCAGCAGGCGTTGACCGGGGGGAAGGTGACCATCGGGATCCGCCCCGAGGACCTGCACCCGGCCGGTGAGGGCACCGGGCTGCCGATCGTGGCCGACGTGGTCGAGGAGCTCGGTGCCGACGCGTTCGTCTACGGCCACCTGGCCCCGGTCACGGCGGCCAACACCGTGGTCCCGGTGGATGCGACCACCGGTGGTGAGGAGGACCCCGAGGCCCACGAGTTCATCGTCCGGGTGGAGGGCCGCACCCCGCCGAAGGCGGAGACCACGATCTGGGTGGCCCCGACCCTGGAGCACGTCCACCTCTTCGACGCCGCCACCGGCACCCGCCTGCCCGACTGACCCCGACGTCAGCACCGGCCCCGCAGCACGGACCGCGGCGCCCCTCCCCGCGGGGAGGGGCGCCGCGGTCCGTGGAGGTACGGGTCAGCCGTCGGCGGGGTGCCGGGCGAGGATCTCCTCGACGGCCCCGGGCTCGGCGTCGCGGACGTCCCAGGAGCCGGTGCGCTCGTGGAACTCCTGCGCCGCGGCGGTGACGTTGAAGCGGCTCGCGTCGCGGGGCGGGTCGGAGTGCTCGAGCACGTGGATGAGGTGGGTCTCCGCCTGAGCGAGCGCCTGAGGATCGTGCATGGCGTGTTCCTTTCGGTACGGGCCGGGACGCGAGGCGTGTCCCGCTCGGATTTGATCAGCCGACTGATGGATTCTACCGGATCGTGACCGAGACGCACCAGGCCCCCTGAGGGCGGTGTCCCGTCCGGGCACGTCGAGGCAGTGCCCATGAGGCACCGCGGCGCACCGATCCCCACGACGGCCGGGCCGTGCCTGCCGAGGCGGCCAGGCTCAGCGCAGGTCCAGCTCGTCCAGCTGCTCGTAGAGCTCCGCCGCGCGGCCCACCCGCCGCCGGCCCTCCGCCCCGGTGGCGGCCAGCACCCCGTCGGCGAGCACCGCGACCAGGCTCATGGCCGCCGCGTAGGAGTCGAAGGGGCCCACGCCGTCGAGGGGGCACTCGATCCACAGGTTCACGGCGGCGGCGTGCCGCCGGGCCGTGCCGTCCGCGACGAGAACGGTCTGCGCCCCGGTCGCGGCGCAGACCTCCACGAGCCGCTCGAAGCCGCGGGGCCGGCGCCGGAAGCCGAGCAGGACGACGACGTCGTCCTGCCCCAGGTCCACCAGCTCCTCCCCGAGCGTCTGGCCGGGCAGCGGCGCGAGCCGGACCCCGGCGCGCGCCTGCTGCAGCTGCTGCTTGAGGTGCAGGGCGACCGGGTGGCTGTTGCGCAGGCCGATCACCAGCACCTGCCGGGCTCCGGCGAGCGCGCGCACCGCCCGGGCCGGACGGTCCTCCCCCGCCGGGTCCAGCGCCCTGCGCAGGTTCTTGAGCTCCTGGTCGAGGTGCTGGCCGAGCTCGGGGTCGTCGTCGGAGCCGAGGGGCACGCCCTGCCGGCGCAGCGTGCGGGCCGTCTCCCGCAGCTCCGTGAAGGACTCGAAGCCGAGGTGGCGGTACAGCCGGGAGAGCGTGGCACGGGAGACCCCGCTCATCTGCGCCAGCTCCGCCGAGCTGTACAGGGCGAGATCGTCGAGGTGGTCCAGGAGCAGGTCGGCGGCCCGCCGCTCCCGGGGCGAGAGCCCGGCGTAGTGCGCGTGGATGCGCTGTTCGATCGACACGCCCACCACCCTAGCCATCCCCGGAACGGCGGGCGGCGCCGGCCGTGCCGACCGCCGGAGGGCGCCGGTTGCTAGCATGGCCCGTTATGAAGGGTCCTCTCAGCCCACACGCTCCCCCCGCGCCGCAGGAGGCCCCCTGGCCCGGCGGAGGAAGCGGCCGGGTCTCGATCCAGACCGCGTTCCTTGACCCCGTGCTGCTGGACCTGCCCTGGCACCTGCCCCTCGAGCAGTGGCCGGACGACGTGCTGGTGGCCTATCCCCGCGGCATCTCCCGGCACGTGGTGCGCTTCGCCCGCGCGGGCGAGAAGGTCGTGGCGGTGAAGGAGACCGTGCCGCACTACGCCCGGCACGAGTACGCCACGCTGCGCCGGCTCCAGCGCATGGGCGCCCCCTCGGTCGTGCCCGACTCCGTGGTCACCGGCCGGTACACCCCCGAGGGCGAGGCGCTGCCGGCGGCTCTCGTCACCGACCACCTGAGCTTCTCCCTGCCCTACCGCGCCATCTTCTCGGCGGGACCGAGCGCCCAGACCGTCATCCTGCTCGTCGACGCGCTCGCGTCGCTGCTCGTGCAGATGCACCTCTCCGGGTTCTACTGGGGCGACGTCTCGCTGTCCAACACCCTGTTCCGCCGGGACGCGGGCGCGTTCGCCGCCTACCTGGTGGACGCGGAGACGGGCGAGATCCACCCGGAGCTGACCCGGGGGCAGCGCGAGTACGACATCGAGCTGGCGCGCACCAACGTGGCCGGGGAGATCATGGACCTGCTCGCCGGGGCGGCCGAGGAGGGCCACGAGCTCGAGGACCCGGTGGACCCGTTCGAGGTCTCCGACCGGCTCGTGGCCAGCTACAGCTCCCTGTGGAGCGAGCTGATGGACGAGGAGTCCTTCAGCATGGACGAGCGCTGGCGCGTGGTCGAGCGGGTGCGCCGGCTCAACGAGCTCGGCTTCGACGTCGAGGAGGCCTCCCTGGACACCGTCGAGGGACGGGTCCGGCTGCGGCCGCAGGTCGTGGAGCCCGGCCACCACACCCGCCGTCTGCAGCGGCTGACCGGGCTGCGCGCGCACGAGAACCAGGCGCGGCGGCTGCTGACGGACATCGACCACCTCGGCCAGGCGCTCTATCCGGGCCTGCCCGACGACCTCGTGGCGCAGCTGTGGATGCGGGAGGTCTTCTCCCCGATCATGGAGGCTGTCACCCCGCCGATGCGGCGCAAGCTCGAGCCCGCCGAGATCGTGCACGAGGTGCTGGAGCACCGCTGGTTCATGTCCGAGCGCGCCGGCAAGGACGTGGCGACCCTCACGGCCGTGGAGGACTACGTGGCCTCGCAGCTGGCCCAGCGCCCGGACGAGCGCGAGATCTTCTGATCCCGGGTCGCGGGCCGGCTCACGGCCGGTGCGCCCCGAGGACTCCCGTCAGGGTCCGGTGCACCCGCTGCGGCCAGTCCTCGCCGAGGCTCCCGTAGCGGGCCACGTGGGAGTAGGCCGAGCCGAGCACGAAGTCCAGCACCACGTCGACGTCCAGCTCCGGGCTCAGCCGCCCCGCCGCGGTCTCGGCGGCGAACAGCTCCTTGAGCCGTTCCACGCGCGGGCGGACCAGGTGCGCGCGCAGGATCCGCGAGGTCTCCGAGTGCGGCTCGCTCAGCAGGGAGACCGCCACGCCCATGCCCATGTCGTGCAGCAGGAAGTGCAGGGCCTCGGCGAGGCCCTCGTCCCAGCTCGCGGGCGCGCTCGGCCGCTCCGGGGAGTACGTGGACACCGCGTCCTCGAGGGCGCCCTCGAGCATCTCCAGGCTGTTGGCGTAGCGGCGGTAGATGGACGTCTTGGCCACCCCGGAGGCCGCCGAGACCGCCTCGATGCTCACCCGCTGCGGCCCGCCCTCCCGGAGGAGGGCGAGCGCTGCGGCGGTGATCTTCTTGTCCGTGCTGACGGTCCGCGGATCGGCCCGGTCGTCGCCGGTCATCGTCGCCCCTCCCCCTCGCCGTCCGCCGCCGGGGCGATCAGGCGGTCTTCCAATCCTCGATGGGCCAGTGGTTCTTCTTCGCCAGGCGGTAGAGGGGCAGGTCCGGGTTGACGGTGTAGGGGTGGCCCATGAGCAGCAGCCAGCTGGCGTCCGCGTGGGAGTCCCCGTAGCCGTAGGACCGGGTGAGGTCGTAGCCGCCCTGCTCCGCGTACTTCTTCAGCCACTGCGCCCTCGCCTCGTCGACCAGCGGCGGGGTGGCGAGGTAGCCGGTCATCACGCCGTCGCGCTCGTCCATCCGCCCGGCCACGACCTCGTCGAAGAGGTGGGCGAGGGGCTCCACGAGCAGGTCGATGGAGCCCGTGACCAGCACCGTGCGGTGCCCCGCGGCGCGGTGCTCCTCGATGCGGGCCAGGGCTCCCGGGCGCAGGAGGCGCCGCATGTCCCGGCCCAGCGGGCCGGCCACCTGCTCGCGCACGGTCCCGGCGGGGACCCCCTGATAGCGGCGCATGAACGCGCGGATGAACTCGCCGCGGTCCCGCTTCTCGGCCTTCAGGTAGGTCGGGGCGCTCGAGACGAGGTCGGCCACCTCCGCCGGCCACTTCGCGAGGCCCAGGGTGCGGCGGCGCAGCTGCAGGTACTGGTGGATGACCGTGGAGTTGAGCACGGTGCCCTCGAGGTCGAAGACCGCGAGCACGTCGGTGCCCTCGCTGAGGCCGCGCTTCGTCGACCGGCGCCGCTTGGACGCGGCCTGGAGCCGCCCGTAGGCCTTGGTCATCGTGGTCAGCGCCGGCAGGTGCACGTTCTGCCAGTAGTCGGCCCAGTCGATGGAGCGGACGTCGAAGGTCCGGTCCTCGGGCGTGCCCGCCGGCAGGGAGTCGTTGAGCTGCCGGGTGCGGGTGTCGTCGAAGATCATCTCGGTGCGCGTGTAGGACTGGTACAGGTCCACGTAGGTGCGCAGGGACCCGAGCCCGGACTGCACACGGTGCAGGGAGTTGGCCCACTCGCGGGTCCGGGAGGTCGCGGGCAGCACCGCGTTGAGCTTTCCCCCCACGGCGGAGAGCTTCTCCTTGACCGCCAGGGAGCGCTCCACGGCGTTGTTCGCGGGGAACTTCCACTCGGGGACACGGATCGGGCTCCCGTCGGCGTCCTCGAGCGGGTGGGCGAGGAAGAACGCCCGCACATTCTCGTACATCTGGTGGAACGGCAGAGGGTTCGAGGCCCCCGAGCAGACCTGGTAGTAGCCGGGCTCGGGCGCCTGCGCCCCCTCCGGGGTCGCCTCCCCGGACGCGTCGCGGTGCCCGCCCACGGCCAGCGCCACGATCGCGTTGACGACGAAGTCGACGGGGACGACGTCGAGCACCGAGTCCGGCAGGCCGGGGAACTCCGGCAGGGCGCCCTTGGCGTAGGCCATGATCAGCGGATCGGCCACCTTGTAGCCGTCGATCCAGCCCGGGTACGGGTGGCGCAGGGCCGACTCGATGATGGACGGCCGCACCACGGACAGCCGGTGGCCGCCGTCCGCCCACTTCTGCTCGGCGACGCGCTCGCCCAGGGCCTTGGTGAAGGTGTAGATGTCGGTCCACCCCAGCGACTGCGCCCGGGTCCGCCCGTACTCGACGAGGCGGGTGCGCACCCACTCCTCCCGAGCGGTCTCCGCGGCGCGGGCCACGGACTTCGGCCCCTCCTTGCCGTGGCCCGCTGTGGCGTCGTCGATGAGGGCCTGGAGCCGCTCCGGGGTGCGCGAGGCCATGTCGGCCTCGTCGCGCGCCCGCAGGGCCGCGTCGAACTCGGCCGCCCAGTCGACGTCGTGGTCCACGGGGGCCTCGGGGCGCAACCCCTTCGCGATCCCGCCCACGTAGCAGGTGGAGACGTGGATGACGTGCGGGTCCTGCCCCGAGGCCAGCAGCGCGTCGTAGAGGCCGATGGCGCCGCCGACGTTCGTGCTGAACGCCTCGTGGATCGGCGGGTCGAAGGACACGGTCGAGGCCGAGTGGATCACCACGTCGAACGGCTCGGTGATCTCCGCGAGGGCGGAGAGGTCACCCTCCAGCACGGCGGTGCGCTCCGCGAAGACCCGCTCGGCCTGTTCGCCCACCGACTCCCGCCACGTGCGGAAAGCCGGCTTGCGCAGCAGCTGCCGCAGCCGCTGCTCGCCGCTGATGCTGCCCTTGGGGCGGACGACGGCGGTGACGTGCACGCCTTCGTGGGCGGAGAGCAACCGTTCGAGGACGGCCTGCCCGAGGAAGCCGGTGGCTCCCGTCAGCAGGACGCGCGTGGTGGGGGTCTCGGTCAACGGTGTTCCTCCGGGTGGTGTGCTGGTCCGCCGTCGGTGCGGAGCGGGCGGGGGCTGGTGCGGCCCGGACACGGCGGGCGACGACGGCGACCAGCGAGAGGACCGCACCCGGTTACGCTACGGCTACCGTAGTGTAACCTAGATCCCATGCTTACCGCTCTCGTGACGGGGGGAACGTCCGGCATCGGCGCCGCGTTCGCCGATGCCCTGGCCCGCCGTGGAAATGCCCTGGTTTTGGTGGCCCGCGACGCGGACCGCCTCGAGCAGACGGCGGCCCGGCTGCGCTCCGAGCACGGGGTCCCCGTGGAGGTCCTCCCGGCGGACCTCGCGGACCGCGGCGACGTGGACCGGGTGGCGGCCCGGATCGAGGACCCGCAGCGTCCCGTGGACGTCGTCGTGAACAACGCCGGCTTCTCCGTGAAGACGCCCTTCACCGCCCCGGACACCGGCGCCCACGACCGCGCGTTCGAGGTCATGTGCCGGGCCGTGCTGGTCCTGTCCGCCGCCGCGGCGCGGGCCATGACGGCGCGCGGGTCCGGCTGGATCATCAACGTCTCCTCCACCGCGGGGCTGATCACGATGGGCTCGTACTCCGCGATCAAGGCCTACACCACCGCGTTCACCGAGGCCCTGGCCGTGGAGCTCCGCGGCACCGGCGTGCACGTCACCGCGCTGCTGCCCGGCTGGGTGCGCACGGAGTTCCACGAGCGCGCGGGCATCAGCGGCTCCTCGATCCCCTCCTTCATGTGGCTCACCCCCGAGCGCGTCGTGGAGGAGGCCCTCGACGACGTCGCGCGGGGCAAGGTGATCTCGATGCCGACCAAGCGCTACCGGACCCTCGGGTTCGTCCTGCGCCACCTGCCACGGCCCGCGGTCCGCCGGCTCTCCGGGATGGTCGCCTCCGCCCGGCAGAAGGAACGGACGGCCGGGTCGTGAAGCACCGCAAGCAGCACGAGCCGACCCCGGTCCGGCGCTCCATCGACGGCGGGGGCAGCTCCTCCGCCTCCCCGGAGTCGACCCCGGCCGCACCGCCCGCGTCCTCCGCCCAGCTGGATCCCGCACGGTTCCGCGACCCCCGGCGCCGGCTGGCCCGGCGGATCACCCAGCGGATCTTCCTGCACGGGCTCGCCTACCGCACGATCCGGCGCACGGTGGTGACCCACCCGGCCGCCGCGGCCCTCGACGGTCCCTGCATCGTGGTGGCCAACCACTCCAGCCACCTCGACGCTCCCCTGGTGCTCGGCTCCGTGCCCCCGCGCATCCGCCGCGACCTCGCGACCGGGGTGGCCGCGGACTACTTCTTCACGGCACCGCACAAGCGCCTGTTCACCGAGCTGATCTTCAACGCGTTCCCGGTGGACCGCACCGGCACGGGGGCGAACCGGGGGCTGTCCAAGCAGCTGCTGAAGGCGGACGTCCCACTGCTGGTCTTCCCCGAGGGCACGCGGTCCCGCACGGGCAGGATGGCGTCCTTCAAGATCGGCGCCGCGGGTCTCGCCAAGGCCGTGGGCGTGCCCGTGCTCCCGGTCGCCCTGATCGGGGCGCACGAGGCCATGCCCTACGGCACCCGGTGGCCGCGCCGCGGCCGCCCCCGGGTGGTGGTGGCCGTCGGCGAGCCGCTCGTCGCACAGCCGAAGGAGCCCACCGCGGCCTTCAACGGTCGCATCGAGGCGTCCGTGCGCGCACTCTACGCAGAGCACCGCCCGCGTATCGACGGCTGAGCACCGCCCCACCCCCAGACAACCAGGAGAGTACTGCGCAGATGGCACACGTGAAGCACATGAAGTGGTGGGGCTGGGGCGAGGAGGACGTGCACTTCGAGTACGCGAACAAGCCCGCCTTCGCCCCGTTCGTCAAGAAGGCCCTGGACGTCGATCTCCGTCCGCGCGAGCGGGACACCATCGACTTCGCCACGGTGAGCGTTCCGGCCACGCGCGCGGACGAGGCTCTCCTGGAGGCGCTGCGGGGCATCTCCGGCGCCGAGCACGTGAGTCTCGACGACGAGCTCCGGATCGTCCACTGGGCCGGGAAGTCCGTGACGGAGCTCCTGCTCACCCGGGCCGGCGACTTCGCCCGCGTGCCCGACGTCGTCGTCTACCCCGCCGCCGAGGAAGAGGTCTCCGCGGTGCTGCGGCTCGCCGTCGAGCGTGACCTCGTGGTCATCCCCTTCGGCGGCGGCACGAGCATCTCCCGCAGCCTGCAGCCCGATCCCGCCGAAGAACGAATGATCGTTTCGCTGGATCTGGGGCGGATGAACCAGGTCCTCGCCATCGACGAGACCTCGGGCCTGGCCACCATCGAGGCCGGCGTCCTGGGCCCGGACATGGAGGAGCAGCTCAACGCCCGCGGGTGGACCCTGGGCCACTTCCCCGACTCCTTCACGCACTCGACGCTCGGCGGCTGGGCCGCGACGCGGTCCTCCGGGATGCAGTCCGACAAGTACGGGGACATCGCCGACATCGTGCGCGGCCTGCGCGTGGTCCGCCCCGGCGGCACCGTGGTGCTGCGCCCGCTGCCGTCCACCTCCACCGGCCCGAGCCTGCGGGAGATGATCATCGGCTCCGAGGGCCGGCTCGGCGTGATCACCCGGCTCGACGTGCACGTGCACCGCATCGCCGAGCACCGCGAGGTCATCGCGTACATGTTCCCCACGTGGCAGCAGGCGCTCACCGCGATGCACGACATCGCCCGGTCCGACGTCAGGACCACCTTCGCGCGGGTCTCCGACGCGCACGAGACCGCGTTCTCCCTGTCCACCCAGAAGGCACCCAGCACCCTGAAGAAGAAGGTCACGGCGAAGGGCCAGGACCTGCTGTGGGAGGTCATGCGCCGCCGCGGCTGGGACACCGACGCCATGTGCATCGGCTACGTGTGCTTCGAGGGCGAGAAGGCGGAGGTGGACCGCCGGAAGAAGACCGTCGCCGGCCTCGTCAAGAAGCAGGGGGCGCTGGTCCTGGGTGCGGGTCCGGGATCCCTCTACGACCAGAAGAAGTTCGACACCCCCTACCTGCGCGACTTCCTGCTCGAGCAGAACACGATCGGTGACGTCTCGGAGACGGCCGCCCCGTGGTCGAAGCTGACCACGGTGCACCGGGCCGCCTACGACGCGGCGCACCGCGCCTTCGCCGCACAGGGCAAGACCGGGTGGATCATGTCGCACATGTCGCACTCCTACCACGCCGGCGCATGTCTCTACTTCACGTTCGGCTACGAGATCGGCGAGGACCCGCACGGCGAGTACGCCCTCATCAAGAGCGCCATCCAGCAGGCCTTCATCGACGCCGGAGGGACGCTCTCCCACCACCACGGCGTGGGCCTGGAGCACAGCCCCTGGATGGAGCAGGATGTCTCCCCCGAGGGTGTGGAGCTCATGCGCAGCCTGTTCACGGCCACGGACCCGGGCAGCAACCTCAACCCGGGCAAGATCGTCAGCTGACAGCGGCCCAGCCGGCACGACGAGCAGGCCCCCACCGGGAACGGTGGGGGCCTGTGCTGTGTGGGGGGTGATCTGGATGGTCCTGCCCCGCCCGCAGCCAGGATCGGTGTCGGTGTCGGGACAACGGTGGGGGTTTCGTGTCCTGGTACGGGCGCCTCCGGTGGGTCCGGGCACGGCAAGGGCCCCGCACCGGTGTCGGTGGGGGCCTGTGCGGGGCCGGTGTTGCCTGCCGGGCGTCCCCCATGGCATGAGAAAGGGCCCGGCACCGGTGTTGGTGGGGGCCTGTGCTGTGGTGGTGGTTAATGTGGGGAGCCCCCGCACCGTGGTGGTGCGGGGGCTCGACCCGTGGTGTGGTCCGGCGGTGT
>NZ_JAVHZE010000031.1:0-13307 GCF_040981185.1 Kocuria sabuli | reverse complement strand
CATAGGCCAGGGAGGAACCGACGGAACCGGCGCCGACCACGCCGATCTTGGTGCGGGCGGGAGTGGTGGGCTGAGCGCCAGCGGGGTCGATGGTCATCGGATTCTCCTCACGACAGGGACCGAACGGTCCGGCGAACGATCTTGTGGTCTGACCACATGTGGGATGGATTCTTCTCCCCTGCGACTCCGGGTGCAAGCCAGCTTCCACCGCAGACGTCACGTCCGGACACGATGCCCCTTCCCACCCCGCCCGAGGGGACGTCGGACCGAGGGGCTGGCGACACCGGGGCCGCGGAACCACACCGCGATCACCCCGTCCTGGAGGCCGATCGGCCCGATCGGATCAGAGCTCGCCACCTCCTCCTCGGTCGCTGATTCCGGGGGCTGCGATCGGATGAAGTCGCTGCCGGCCCTGGTCCGTGACCGCGACGAGCCCCGGTCACGGACCAGGGCCCCGGGGTCCCGATCCCGCGGCGCCGCTCCCGGTGGGGCTCAGATTTCTGGGTCCTTCTATGTCGATCAGATTTCGCCATCTGATATATTAGTCGTGTACTAGATCTGGCTCCGCCGGAGGACCGATCACCAACTCGATGAGGAGTGGAACAGCATGCCGCAACTCGCGCACCGGCTCGACCGGCTGGGCACCGAAACCGCCTTCAGCGTCGCCCAGGCCGCGGCCGCCTGGAAGGCGCAGGGGAACCGCGTGTACCCCTTCCACCTCGGGGACATCAACATCCCGACAGCCCCGCACATCATCGAGGCGATGAACCGGGCGATCGCCGACGGATACACGGGCTACTGCCCCGGCCCCGGCATCCCGCAGCTGCGCGAGGCCCTCGCCGAGGACCTCGGCTCGCGCCGTGGCATCGACCTCACCCCCGACAACGTCGTCGTGATGACGGGCGGCAAGCCCGTCATCACGAAGTTCCTGCAGGCGGTCATGAACCCCGGCGAGGAGGTGCTCTACCCGAACCCCGGCTTCCCGATCTACGAGTCGCAGATCGAGTACCTCGGCGGCACGGCCGTGCCGTACCGCTACCTCCCCACGGAGGCGGGCTTCGCGATCGACCTCGATCAGGTGCGCGCTTCGATCACCGCGAACACGGTCGCCATCATCTACAACGACCTGCAGAACCCGATCTCGGCCGAGTCGACGGCGGCCGAGCGCGAGGCCATCGCGCAGCTCGCCCAGGAGCACAATCTCTGGGTGCTCTCCGACGAGGCCTACTTCGAGACGCGCTACGAGGGGGTCTCGAGCTCGATCGCGTCGCTCCCCGGCATGGCGGAGCGCACGGTCATCCTCTACACGTTCAGCAAGAAGTTCGCCATGACCGGCTCGCGCCTCGGCTGCGCCGTCGCGCCGCTCGAGCTCGCCAAGGTGCTCAGCACGCTCAACACCAACGACGAGTCGTGCACCACGCACTACGTGCAGTGGGCCGGCATCGAGGCACTCCGCGGCCCCCAGGAGCCCGTGCAGCAGATGCTCGACATCCTGCGCGAGCGCCGGGACGCCGCATGCGAGATCGTGAACACCATCCCCGGCATGCACGTCGCCGTGCCGCAGTCGACGTTCTACCTGTTCCCCGACGTCACCGAGGCCATGGAGCGCATGGGCTACACGGCGGTCGGCGACTTCGCCACGGCGGCCCTGCACGAGACCGGCGTCTCCTTCTGCACGCGTGAGCACTTCGGCCGGCGCCAGCCGGGCGAAGAGCGGCAGTACATCCGGCTCGCCTACTCGGGCATCGACGTCCCCGACATCCGCGACGGCCTCGGCCGCCTGTGCCAGTGGATCGAGTCGGCATGAGCCGGGTCGTCGTCACGGGACGTGTGCCCGACGCCGCGGTCGAGAAGCTTCGTGCCGCGCACGAGGTCGATGCCTGGCAGGGTCCGGAGTCGATCGGCCGCGAGGAGCTCCTGCGCCGAGTGGCCGGCGCCGACGCCGTCGTGAGCCTGCTCACCGAACGCATCGACGCCGAGCTGCTCGACGCCGCCGGCCCGCAGCTCAAGGTGGTCGCGAACGTCGCCGTCGGCTACGACAACATCGACGTGCCGGCCTGCACCGAACGGGGCATCGTGGCCACCAACACGCCCGGTGTGCTCACGGACGCCACCGCCGACATCGCGTTCGGCCTCATCCTCATGGCGACCCGCCGGCTCGGCGAGGGGGAACGGCTCATCCGCTCCGGCCAGGCCTGGAAGTGGGGCATGTTCTTCCTGCTCGGCAGCAGCCTCCAGGGCAAGACCCTCGGCGTCGTCGGCATGGGTGGCATCGGTCAGGCGACCGCGCGCCGGGCCAAGGCCTTCGGCATGGAGATCGTCTACCAGTCGCGCAGCGAGATCGATCCGGGGATCGCCACCGAGCTGGGCGCCCGGCGGGTCGAGCTCGACGAGCTCCTGACCGTCTCCGACGTCGTGTCGCTGCACTGCCCCTACGGGCCCGCCACGCATCACCTGATCGGCGCCGAGCAGCTGACGGCGATGAAGAGCTCGGCGTACCTCGTCAACACCGCGCGCGGACCGATCGTCGACGAAGCGGCACTCGCGTCCGCGCTTCGCGAGGGCCGGATCGCGGGTGCCGGGCTGGACGTCTTCGAGCACGAGCCCCAGGTGCATCCCGAGCTGCTGGAGCTCGACAACGTGGTGCTGGTGCCGCACCTGGGCTCCGCCACGGTCGAGACGCGCACCGCGATGGCGATGCTCGCCGCCGACAACGTGCTCGCCGTGCTCAGCGGGGAACGACCGCCCGCACCGATCGGGGGAGAAGCGGTGCCGACAGGCCGGGGTCAGAGGTAGCGGGGCCCGCGGGCCGGTGACGACCACGGTCGCCAGCACGAGGCAGAAGGTGCCCCCGCCGCTGGTCAGCGACCGGCTGCGGGGGTGCTGGAACCGCCGGTCCCCGCACCCCCGCAGTTGAAGCCGGGGTGGCACGGTCGATCACGGGTCGACGACCGTGCCGCCCCGGACCCTGAAGTGCATGAATTCTCACAAGCCTTGCGCGTGAGAGCAATCACGTTTAGGCTTCCCACGTCGGACAGTACATGTCTGCACAGGATTGTTACCCGGACACGGGGCAAGACCTGAGACGCACCAGTGGTGCGGCTCGGGTCTTTTTTTGTGCCCGGAAACGGAGAGAAAGGTCTGACATGGCTGCTGTGGACTACCGGTCCTTGGCCGAAGGAATCCTGCACGAGGTGGGAGGCGAGGACAACATCGCCAGTGCCACCCACTGCGCCACCCGCCTGCGTCTGAAGCTGCGCGACGAGTCCAAGGCGGACAAGGCCGCCGTCGAACAGCTGCCGGGGGTGATCACGGTGATGCAGGCGGGGGGCCAGTACCAGGTCGTCATCGGGGACAACGTGCCGCACGTCTACGCCGAACTGGGCAAGATCACCAAGCTCACCGGTGACGAGGCTTCCGCCGGCGGGGACGAGGCCCCGAGCGGGAACGTCTTCAACCGCCTGATCGACCTGATCTCCTCGATCTTCTCCCCGATCCTGTGGCCGCTGGCCGGTGCCGGTCTGCTGAAGGCGTTCCTGAGCATGGCCGTCCAGTTCGGCTGGCTGGACGCCGAGTCCCAGACCTACGTCATCCTGGCTGCGGCCGCCGACTCGATCTTCTACTTCCTGCCGCTGTTCCTGGCGATCACCGCCGCCCGGCGGTTCAAGACCAACCAGTTCACCTCCATGGCCATCGCCGGGGCACTGGTGTACCCCGCGATCGTGACCCTGGGCACCGCGGGTGAGCCGGTGTCCTTCGCGGGCCTGCCGGTGGTGATGATGAACTACACCAGTTCCGTCATCCCGATCATCGTGGCGGTGTGGCTGCAGGGCTATCTGGAGCGCTTCCTCAACAAGGTCCTGCCCTCGGCGCTGCGCAACTTCAGCACCCCGCTGCTCACCATCCTGATCATGGTGCCGCTGATCCTCATGACCGTCGGCCCGATCACCACGTCGGCCGCGCAGGCCGTCTCCGCCGGTGTCAACGCGGTCTTCGGCGTCGCGCCCTGGCTGGCCGGGGCCATCATGGGCGGGTTCTGGCAGGTGTTCGTGCTGTTCGGCCTGCACTGGGGCTTCATCCCGATCATGACGAACGACCTCGCGACCCAGGGGTACTCGCTGCTGACGGGGCCGCTGCTGGCCGCCGTGCTCGCCCAGGCGGCCGCGACCCTGGCCGTGATGCTGCGCACCCGCAACGCTGCCCGCCGCCAGGTGGCCGGCCCGGCCGCCCTCTCCGGCTTCCTGGCCGGGATCACCGAACCGGCGATCTACGGCGTGAACCTGCCGCTGAAGAAGCCCTTCTACTTCGGCATCGTCGGAGGCGTCATCGGCGGAGGCATCGCGGCCGCCGGCGGCAGTGCGGCCAACGCCTTCGTGTTCCCCTCCCTGCTCGCCCTGCCGGCGTTCACGCAGGTCGGCAGCTTCACCCTGCAGCTGATCGGCACGGGAGCCGCCGTGGTCATCGCCTTCACCCTCACCTTCCTGTTCGGCCCGCGGGAGATCCCGGTCCCCACCGCCGATGTGCAGGCCCAGGACACCGCCGCACTGGATCCGGCCACTGACGACGCCCCGACCGCCTCCGGTGCCGCACACACCAGCGCCTCCGCCGGCACCCCGGCCGGCGCCACCTCGGCCACCGCTCCGCGGCCCACCGGCTCGGCCACCGCCACCGAGATCGCCGGCACCGTGGAGGTCCTCGCCCCGGTCGACGGCACGGCCGTGGCCCTGACCGAGGTCCCGGACAAGGTCTTCGCCTCCGCGGCGATGGGCCAGGGCGTGGGCATCGTCCCGACCGACGGGCACATCTACGCGCCGATCTCGGGCACGGTCAAGGCCGCGATGAAGTCCGGGCACGCCTACGGCATCAAGTCCCCCGGCGGTGTGGAGGTCCTGGTGCACATCGGCATCGACACCGTCCAGCTCGACGGGCGCGGATTCCGCCCCGCGGTCACCCGCGGCGACCAGGTGCAGGCCGGGGACCTGCTCGCCGTCGTCGACCTGGAAACGGTCGCCGCGGCCGGCTACGACCCGACCACCCTCGTGGTCGTCACCAACACGGCCCAGCTGACGGGCGTGGTCCCGGTCGCCCGGGGCGCGGTCACGCACGGCCAGCCGGCCGTGACCGTGCAGATCTGAGACCGCACCGCTGCACGACCACTGATGAATGATGGACGACAGACGAAGGAGCAGCTCATGACGACGACTTTTCCCGACGGATTCCTGTGGGGCGGGGCCACCGCCGCCAACCAGATCGAAGGCGCCTACGACGAAGGGGGCAAGGGCCTGTCCATCCAGGACGTGATGCCGAAGGGCATCATGACGCCCCCCACCGAGGGCCCCACCGAGGACAACCTCAAGCTCGAGGCGATCGACTTCTACCACCGGTATGCCGAGGACATCGCCCTGTTCGCCGAGATGGGCTTCACGGTCTTCCGCTTCTCCATCGCCTGGAGCCGGATCTTCCCCCACGGTGACGAGGAGACCCCCGACGAGGAGGGACTGGCCTTCTACGACCGGGTCCTCGACGAGCTCGAGAAGCACGGGATCGAGCCGCTGGTGACGATCAGCCACTACGAGACCCCGCTCCACCTGGCCCGGTCCTACGGCGGGTGGACGAACCGAGAACTCATCGGCTTCTACGAGAACTACTGCCGCGCCCTGTTCGAGCGCTACGGCCGGCGGGTGAAGTACTGGCTGACGTTCAACGAGATCAACTCGGTGATCCACGCGCCCTTCCTGTCGGGGGGCATCCCCACACCGAAGGAGGAGCTGTCCCAGCAGGACCTCTACCAGGCCGTCCACCACGAACTGGTGGCCTCGGCCCGGGCGACCCGGCTGGCCCGGCAGATCATGCCGCAGGCCCAGGTGGGGTGCATGATCATCGCGATACCGGTCTACCCCCTCACCCCCGACCCCTCGGACGCGGTGGCGGCGATGCACACCGCCCACGACACCTACGCCTTCGGGGACGTCCACTGCCGCGGAGAGTACCCGGGGTACCTGCTCCGCCGCTTCCGGGAGAACGGGATCGAACTGGAGATCACCGACCAGGACCGGGAGGACCTGCGCCACACCGTGGACTTCGTGTCCTTCAGCTACTACATGAGCATCTGCGAGACGGCCGACCCGGCGAAGAAGACCGAGGCAGAGGGCAACCTCATGGGAGGGGTCCCCAACCCGACGCTGGAGGCCTCCGAGTGGGGCTGGCAGATCGACCCGCAGGGCCTGCGTGTGGTGATGAACGACTACTGGGAGCGGTGGCAGAAGCCGCTGTTCATCGTCGAGAACGGTCTCGGGGCCATGGACGAGCTGGTGGAGGTCGACGGCACGAGGACCGTGCAGGACGACTACCGCATCGCCTACCTCAACGACCACCTGGTCCAGGCCCGCGAGGCGGTCGCCGACGGGGTGGAGCTGCTGGGCTACACCACCTGGGGGTGCATCGACCTGGTCAGCGCCTCCACCGCGCAGCTGAGCAAGCGCTACGGGTTCGTCTACGTCGACCGCAACGACGACGGCACCGGGACCCTGGAGCGGTACCGGAAGAAGTCCTTCGACTGGTACCGCCAGGTCATCGCCACCAACGGTGGGCACCTGCAGTAGAGCCTGTTCGACCGCACGCGGTGGCACGGGCCCCGGGCCTGTGCCACCGCGTGCGGGAACACGAGAGAGAGGAGGACGACGTGGAGATCCTGCGTGTCTTCAACAACAACGTCGTCCTCGCCCGCAACGGGGCCGGCGGTGAGATCATCCTCACCGGCCGCGGCCTGGGCTTCCAGGCCAGGCCCGGGCAGAAGGTCGACGAGACCAAAGTGGTGCGGGTCTTCGTCCCCGACGACGGGCGGGACGCCGACAACTTCGGGGCGCTGGTAGCGGCGATCCCTCCGGAGCACCTGCTGCTAGCCGATCAGGCCCTGGAGATCGCCCGCACGGACATGGCCGCCCCGTTGAGCTCGACCACGGTGGTGGGCCTGGCCGACCACCTCAGCTTCGCGATCAAACGCCTGCGGCAGGGCATCGACATCGAGTACCCGCTGCGCGCCGAGGTCGCCCACCTGTACCCCGACGAGCTGCGCGTCGCGCAAGGGGTCCTCGACCACGTCAACACCCACCTCGAGCAGCCGCTGCCGGAGGCGGAGGCCGTCCCGATCGCCCTGCACCTGGTCAATGCCGGGTTCGCCACCGGTGACCTGTCGTACACCTACCAGATGACCGGGGTCTTCGCGCAGCTGTTCGAGGTGCTCGAGCAGGCCTACGGCCGACCGTTCGACCGCAACACCATCAACGCCGCCCGGTTCATCACCCACCTGCGCTACTTCTTCGTCCGGGCGCACACCGGCCGGCAGCTGGACGAGGGCGCCACCCGGCTCAGCGTCGCCATCAGGGAGGCCTACCCCGATGCTTTCGCCACTGCCCTGAAGCTCCAGGCGGTGCTGGAGCTGCGGCTGGGGGAACCCCTCACCGAGGACGAGGTCACGTACCTGACCCTGCACATCGCGCGCATGGTCGACGATCTCCGGGTGCGCTGACGCCTCGGGCATCCCGGCCGGCCCACGGGACCTGCGCCACAGCCCCGGACGGAAGGGCCTCACCCTGGTCGGGAGCGCCGTGTCGGGCTCGCGAGCTCCGTGTCACATCAGTGCGGGAACCGTGATCTTCTGCCGGCGGTGGGAACACCGCCGGATGCACGCCTAGCCGGCGACGAGTCCGTGACGCACGAACGCGTTCCAGACCCCGTCCTCGCGCACGCTCGTCGTGGTCTCGTCGGCCAGTTCCTTCAGCTCCGGGGCCGCGTTGCCCATCGCGATGCCCACGCCGCACACGTCGAACATCTCCACGTCGTTCCAGCTGTCCCCGATGCCGATCGCCACCGACCGTTCGACCCCGAGGTGGTCGAGCACCGATTCGATGGCCGAACCCTTGGTGGTGCCGCGCATGCCGATCTCGCCGTTGGATCCGGCGGGCAACGGCATGCTGCCGGGCACGACGTGGAATCGGTCGCCCAGCTCGTCCTGGGCGCGCGTGACCGTGTCCACCGCGTCCCCGAGGAACACCGCCTTCGCCACGCGGTCGAGATCGACATCAGCGAGATCCCGGGTTCCCGGCACGCCCTGAGGCGCGGTCTGCGGTTCGTCCGGCTCACCGTGGGCGCTCTGCCAGCGGTGCAGCATCACGTCGAGCTTCTTCTGCACCTGCGGTGACGCGTGGACAGCGTCGTTGGTCTGCAGGAAGAAAAGGATCTCGCGGTCCTGGAAATAGGCGATGAGCCGCTGCACGGCATCGGGCGGCATGGGTGCGGCCACCACGGTCTCAGCGCCGCTGGTGGCATACGCGCCGCCGTTGGTGATCGCACCGTCGAAGCCGATGGCTTCCACCTGCGGAGGAATCGCCCCTGCGGCGCGTCCGGTGCAGAGGTACACGAGGTGCCCCGCCGCGCGCGCATCCCGGATCGCCGCAACGGTCGAGGGGGCGACGGCCTTGCCGTGGTCGAGGATCGTCCCGTCGACGTCGAGGAAGGCGATGCGGGTGGAAGTCATGACGTTCTCCAATAGGGTCGTTCCCAGGATGCCGCAGGGCGCCGTGGAGACGACCAGCTCGAGCAGCATCAGCGAGTCGGCGACGCGCCGTCCGTCCGGATGACCTCGGCGCACCGGTCGAGGGACTTCTGGGGGCAGCGCAGGCGTCCTCGTCAGCGTGGTCGACGCGGACGAACCTGTAGCGCTGGCTCATCTGTGCGACCGCGGCGCCGACCAGGCCGATGCACCCCCACATGGTACCGCCCGACACCCGGACACCGTTCTGCAACGCCGTCCCGCACCGCACGAGATGATCGCTGAGGAACCCCCGCTGCGACGCCGCAGATGGTGCCGCGGATCAGGGCGTCAAGGGACCCTCGTCCGTGCGTCCGTGCTGCCGGCGCCCATGGTCCTGGCCGATGACCCTGATACTGGGAGCATGAAACCTGTGCGTCCGCCCTGCACCGCGGTGATCTTCTCCAGCCAACGGTCGGCGTCCGCTCCCGGGGACGGGTACGACGAGACCGCCCAGCGCATGGAGGAGCTGGCCCGGCAACAACCCGGGTTCCTGTCGGTGGAGAGCGCCCGGAACGCCGACGGCTTCGGCATCACGGTGTCCTACTGGGAGACCGCTCAGCACGCCCGGGCGTGGAAACAGGTCACCGAGCACCTGGAGGCTCAGCACCGCGGAGCTCGCGACTGGTACGCGGACTACACCGTGCGCGTGGCCACGGTCGAACGGCAGTACGGCAGCGCAGGACAGCGCTGAGCCACATCCCGGCTGCAGCCCGGTGAGAGCGGTGGGGAAGCAACGGGGACGAGCGCACTGCCGCAGCGCGGGGTGGGTGTGCCCTCGACTGCCGCAGGTGCACGGGTGCGCGCTGGACGACCGTCGTCGACCCGCCCACCGCTGCGCCCGATCCGAAGTCTCACCCCACGTGCCGGCAGGCGGGCTCGATCGTGTAGGTGAGGATCACCTCGTCGTCCTCGGGACGTTCCCGGAAGGAGCGGTGGGTGACAGTGGTCAGCACCGCGGTGATGACCGCTTCGTCGTCCTCGGGGCGCTCCCGCTCGGGACTCCAACGGCTGGGACGACGCCCGCCGTTACCGACCGGTGAGGCACCGTGCTGGGTCCGTTCCAGGGGCTGGGCCGGGAACCCTCGAACGGTGCCCTCGATCCCCTGCGGTGCCGAGTGTGCGGGCGGTGTGGTTCCGGGATGGATGCTGGTTACCGTGGTCATCGCGCTCTCCTACTTCGTTGTAGTGGTGTGCTCGGTCGGTGTCCGCCCATGCAGGGCATGAGAAGTCGGGTGGAGTGTCCGTTTCCGGGCCTGTGGGATCTCGGTGGCCCGGGTGGAACCGGGCGTGCCGGTGGACGCAGAGGACCCCGAGAGCAGCAGGCGACGCGTTGGTGAGGCATCCGCGCTCGCCCGCAAGTGCACCCGACCCTAATGAACCGGGCCACGGACCGAAACCGCTCGGCGAAATATGTCGTCGCATCGGGACGTGAGAACGGGCAGGAACCCGCTGGAATCCGGGCGCGCAGAACCCCAGCGGGACGGTCGTGGATGCGGCTCAGTCGGTACGAACCAGGCACCACGCCCGGTCGAAGCGGCAGGACTCCAGGTCGGAGCGGCGCGCCCAGACCTCGAGGCTGCCGGCGTCGCCGAACCATCCCTCCAGGGTGGTCCAGCTTTCCAGGTCCAGGAGCAGGCGGTGCTCATCACCGGGAGCACTCAGCGGCAGCACCTCGTCCAGCAGGACCCGGGCGTTGATCTCCCCGTGCTGGCTGCGCGCGTAGACATGACTGACCGGAACCGGGTGGCCCTCGGCAGAGCCGGCGCGCTGCGCCAGCCATGCCTTCTGCAGGGCCTCTTCGAGAACCCGGGCAGTGTTGAAGCCGTCCTGCGGTCCCCCGGCGGCGTCGGCGGCCGGGGGCAGGGTGAATCCCGGCATGGCCGGCACGAGCTGGCATACCGGGGCCGGGACATCCACCTCGGCCGGAGGCTCCACCAGGGTGGTGCGGTCAGGCTCCGCCACGCGGCGCACCGACCAGGCAGCAACTCCTCCGTCGCCGGCCTCATGGCCGAAGGTGTGCAGGTCGTGGAAGACCTCCAGCACTCCTGTGGTGGGCAGGCCTTTCCGCAGCCCCGGCCAGGCAGCCTTGCCCTGGGCACCGACTCCGCTGAGTCACGCGAGGCCGAGGAGGTGCAGGACGACCAGTGTCCCGTTGACGGCGACGTGGAGGACCACACAGACCCAGAAGCGCCGGTAGCGGCTCCACAGGTAGCCCACGACCACGCCGAAGACACCCTGTGAAGCAATGACCGTCGCGATCCTCAGGTCGACGCCGAGCCCGGCGCCGTGCGAACCGAGGTGCACGAGGCCGAAGACCAGCGAGGTCGCCAGGATTCCGATCCACCGCCCGGCCAGTGCCTCGAGCCGGCTCTGCATCCAGTAGCGGTAGAACAGCTCCTCCCCCACCCCGGCGGTGAGAGCGATGACGGTGGCTGCGACGGCCAGCGTCACCGGGTCCGGCCATCCTGTCGGTGCCGCTGGTGCGAGCGGACCGAACTGCGTCAGCACCACGTACAGCGCGGTGGGCAGGAGCGCCCAGAGTCAGACCGGGAAGCGGTGCTGCGGGCGAAGGATCTCCACGCTGGGACCCCGGCGGCGGCGGCGCCACGCGAGGTAGCCCGCGGGCACGAGGACGAGCAGGACCACCTTCCACAGCACGTAGTCCTCGGGTGGTCCGGGTATCAGTGCGGTGAGCGGGAACGCCGCCGCGCACAGCAGCAGGACCGCCACCTCTGTCACGGCGCGGGACCGGTCCTTCAACCGTGGCACCAGCGTGGGCAGCCGAGGCGGGAGCAGTCGGGCGATCCCCAGTGCGATGGCCGCGGCGGCCACCATCCCCAGCAGCGGGACCGCCTGGGCCCCTTCGTCCCGCGACGGCACGACGTCGCCGCCCGTGCGCCACCAGGTCCAGACGATCGCGCCGACAAAGACGGCTGCCAACACCACCACGCCGGGGGCTGTTCCCCGCCGTCGGCTGCGCACCGATGACGGACGTCGCGCGGATTCCCGCACCTGACCCCGCTCCGCGCGACGGCGGAGCTCGCTGTCCCAGTCCATGTGAGTCACTGTAGGACCCGCCCGACCGGCCACCGCATCCCTGCACGCCGGCCTCGACGACAGTCTTGCCTTGATCCCCTTGCTGTTCGGCATCGCCCTGCTCCCGGCCGGGGGCGTGGGGATGGCAGGTTCTCTCGGGGAGACGGCTGTGCTGATCTCCGCCACTGGTCCGGCCACTGCAGCGGCCCGGCCAGCCCTGGCCTCCACCGCCGAGAACGCCGCACGCCATCCTGATTCGCAGGACAGGTCCTGGACGAGCCGGACCGGGCCTATGGGTGGCATGGGCAGGTGCCGCCCGCCGCCGCATCTCCGGTGAGGGGAACGCCCTGTGGCTGGGCATGGGCGGCGGCATCGCCGCCCGGATCCTCGGCGACGACAGGGGCAGCGGGGTGCCGCTGGGCACCGCTGTGATTGCGGCTGCTGTGCTCACTGCCCCATGGTTCGCCTGCTCGGTGTGGTTGGCGGCGCGAGGCCGGTGAACCGGGGCCCTGCCACCCGATGACTGTCGAGACGCGCTGGAACCTGAACGGGCCACCGAGCTCAAGCGGAAGGACATGCCCCGGCTGGGCACTGTTGAATTCTCCAGGGCCTCAACCCTTGTCCGACGTGGTGTCCAGGGACGCATCAGCTCGTACGGGACAAGCCCCTGCTGCGCGGTGCAGTGTGCAGCAGGGTCCGCGGCCGTGCGGCGTCAGCCTCCGTGCTGGTGAGGCCCCTACCAGCCTCCCGGGCGGGTCAGACCGCCCCTCCGGCCGCTTCCGGGGTCCCGGAGCCGTGACCTGCGTGATGGTGGCCGTTGTCGCCGCCGTGCTCGCGGGCCAGGTAGTTCTCGATGTCGAAGAGGTTGTCCGCCCGGGCGGCGATGTTCACCAGCGTAGTCATCGAGGCGACCTCCTCCACCTGCTCCTTGAGGAACCAGAGCATGAACTGCTCACCCAGCGGGTCGACCTCGGCCCGGGCGGCGGCGAACAGCGCCTTGATCTGCTCGGTGACCTCCTGCTCCTGGGCCAGTGCCAGTGCCAGGGGCTCGCGGACATCGGCGAAGTCGTTGCGCACCTCTCCGACCCCGGGGATGGCCAGGGGCAGGTCCCGGTCCAGGATGTACTGAACGATCATCATCGCGTGGTTGCGCTCTTCCAGGGACTGCCGATAGAAGTGCCGGGCCAGCTGGGGAAGGTCCTGGCTGTCGAACCAGACCGCCACGGCGATGTACTGGTGGGAGGCGGCGAGCTCGTTGCCGACCTGACGGGTGAGCAGCTCGTTGAACGTCTCGGAGGCCATCGGTATCTCCTCGGGCTGGGGTGTCGCGGGCGAATCGAGAGGGTTGGGCACCGCCTCTTCCTGCTCCGACCGCCCGACCTTTGACCTGATGATCTTGACCATGCACCCAGCCTAGTGATCCGCGACACCTGTCGGCATCAAGTCCGCCCCTCGACCGTGAAACCTGGTGCGATTCCGCCGCAGCGGCCCTCGGCAGGCAGGTCGAGGGGCAGAGGCAAAAGGAATCGCCACCCGGCCGGAGCCGGGTGGCGATTCCTGGAGCGGCGTCGGAGCGCTCAGCCCGATGCCGGAGATCCCGTCAGGGAATCAGTGGGAGCTCATGCCACCACGGTGATGTTCGCGGCCTGGGGGCCCTTGGGGCCGTCCTGGGTCTCGA
>NZ_JAVHZE010000067.1:0-790 GCF_040981185.1 Kocuria sabuli | reverse complement strand
GAATTATTCCGGTAATACGAGGAAGTAAGCGGGCAGGTCTGTTCCAGGCTGTTCTCGGTGTAGCATTGATTGCTGGTGGTATAGCTCTTGGTCCAGCAGGTGCCGCACTGATTGGGAAGGGCGCTGCATTAAACATTGGCCTTGTTGGAGCATCAATGGCCTTGGGTGGAGTAGTCCAGTTACTTTCCCCGCAGGTATCAGGCCTGCGAATGCGTCAGGAACCTGATAACAAACCCTCCTATGCGTTTGGTGGTCCCGTTAACACGACAGCATCTGGCAATCCCGTTCCCCTGCTTTATGGGCAACGGGAAATTGGCGGCGCAATTATCTCCGCCGGGATTTATGCAGAAGATCAGCAATAGAGGCTCATATGAATAAAATTTTACTTATCGCTGCCCTGGAAGAGATTGCTAGTCGCGAGGGCCATGAACTTAACGGGCAGGATAAGCTGGTAATCCGCACTAAAACAGCTATGGTGTTGGCCGCTAAACAGCGGCACCGCCAACGCATGAAGTCTCCACCTTATCAGTGGCGTAAACCGGAAAACCCCAGACGATAAACAACCATTGATGCTTCAAGTTGCAGGAGCCTGTACTTAGGGCCGCAGCCGGGGTAACTTGTTTGAGTACTATCATGCTGCATCTTGAGGTTACTTGGGTTTACATACTACAAAATCAAGCATAGAAAGCTTAAAAAGGATCTGATAGTCTAAAAATGTTTTTAATTTAGGCTATTACACAGCAGAATAGGGATTTGTATGGCTGATATAAGAAGCAACTTGAAAAGTAAC
>NZ_JAVHZE010000066.1:0-795 GCF_040981185.1 Kocuria sabuli | reverse complement strand
AAGATAAAGCCGCCGCGATGACGACTTGTTTTGCTGATGGCTCGCCTGGCTGGATTCGAACCAGCGACCAACCGCTTAGAAGGCGGTTGCTCTTTCCTCTGAGCTACAGGCAAATAAAAAGCCCAAGGCGTTAACCTCGGGCTTGCTTGAATTCTTTGTGTCGACAATCAAAGCTATGGCGACGATATCAGATTTACATGAAATATATGCGTTTCAGTTCGGTTTTGCAAGTCTGAAGTGATTAGCAAGTCTAAATGCTATATCGGCTCTTTTTAAATCATCATAGAGACCTAAATACTCCCGTTTTCCATCGATGAGAATCTGTGCCTGCCACTTTTTTGCTCTTTTGTTATAATAAATACCCTTGCTACCTGATGTGTTATTTTTATAGATACCAGTGTTAAGAGAGTTAAGTTGGCTGGTTGCTTCTCTAAGATTGGCAATCCTGTTGTCGTCTCTTATTCTGTTTATGTGATCGATCTCTTTTTCTGGCATATATCCGTACACGTAGAGCCATGCAAGGCGATGAGCATGATAAAGTTTCCCAGAAATTTTTATTTGCACATAGCCAAGAGAATTTTTGCTTCCAGCAACGCTTCCTACAACCACCTTCTGCCTTTTCACTGCCCATGAAAACAAACCAGAAAAGGCGTCGTACTTAAGAATAGATTTAAGAGTTTCTTGGTCCATTACTTATATCCTCTCAAATCTAAATTTGTCGTCTTTTGTTGTGAACGCGATCGCGTTACTGAGATAAGCGCACCGCTATCGAGTCGCTTAAAGCTGTTACGCATT
>NZ_JAVHZE010000030.1:0-13987 GCF_040981185.1 Kocuria sabuli | reverse complement strand
CGCCTAGAGTTCCTTCAAACCGATCGAGGTGATCGGCGACCTGCTGTTGCAATGACCGCCAGAATCCGCCGTTCCCCTATCATGCGGGGATTCCGCGCTGTTCCGTGGGGTGGTGCCGTAGTGGACCCCTGTGCCCCAGAGGTGCAACCCATCCCCATGTGACCAATTGACCAGATGCGTTAAAACGGTCAATCTTGGTGGGTGAGTGATGTGATTGGTCAGGTGCGGGAAGTGGTGGTGGAACGCTCCGGGTGTTTTCTGCATGCCTGGGTGTGTGGCCCGGAGATGGCGCCTCTGGTGGTGTTGCTGCATGGGGCGACGATGGATCACCGCATGTTCGGCACCCAGGTGGGGCCGCTGCTGGAGGCGGGCTACCGGGTGATGACGATGGACCTGCGGGGGCACGGGGTGTCCAAACCGATCGGACCGGGGCCGTTGCAGGTGACGGACCTGGCGGACGACGTGCTCGCGCTGGTCGGGGAGGTCACCGCCGATCGGTTCGTGGTGGTCGGTCAGTCATTGGGGGCCTATGTCGCCCAGGACCTGGTGCTGCGGTACCCCCAGCGCATCCTCGCCCTGGGGATCATCGGGGCGACCTGTACGACGGCTCCGATCTCGCGTGCGGAGCTGTTCCTGCTGCGCAGTTCGTTGCTGTGGTTCCGGTTGTGGCCCTATGGGCACCTGCAGGGGCTGATGGCAACCTCGCTGGCCCTCAGCCCCGGGGTGCGGGCCTATGCCCGAGAGGCGATGAGCGCGCTGAGCAAGCAAGAGTTCCTGGCCGTCTGGGATGCGGTCACCCGGGTTCCCCGGCCCCGCCCCGGCTATCGGATCGAGCACCCACTGCTGCTGACCCACGGTGACGAGGACCGGACCGGCACCATCGCCAGGTCAGCCCCGGCATGGGCCGCACGAGATCCCCAGGCACGGTATGAGATCGTCCCGGACGCCCGGCACAACGCCAACCAGGACAATCCCGCGTTCTTCAACCGCGTCCTGGTGGAGTTCCTGGCAGAGCACGCACCGGCCGGGAAGACGCGGTGAGCGCCCGCGACGCCCACCGGCGGGAGAAGCTGCTCGATGCCACCGTCGCACTCATTCTGCGCTCGGGTGTCCGACGCACCTCCATCGATGAGATCGCCCGGGACGTCGGGATCTCCAAGGGCGCCGTCTATCTGGAGTTCCCCAGCAAAGCCGCCCTGGTCGACGCCGCCGTGCGGCGCGAGTTCAGCCACTACATCGCGCAGACGTGCTCCCGAGTCGAGGCCGACCCCGAAGGCGGGCGACTGTCGGGCATCTACCGCCACTCGATCGCGGTGCTGCTTGAGCGCCCGTTCATGCGCGCCCTCTACGCAGACAACGGACGCATCCTCGACGGGCTGCTGCGAGGACCCGAACGCTATCGCCCCCGCGTGCTGCTCGGAACGGCATTCCTGCAACAACTCACTGATGCCGGGTTGCTGAGGGCCGACGTTGATCCCGCCGTGACCAGCCATCTGATCAGTGTGCTCTCCGTGGGCCCGTTGCTGGCCGAGCCTCTGTTGAGCGATGAGACGACACCGCCCGTGGAAGCGACCTTCGAGCTGCTGGCCGACCTCGTGGTCACCGGGCTCGAACCCGACAGCCCCTCCGATCCAGCCCCCGGTGCGGCCGCGTTCCGCGAGCTCGCCGAAGGTCTTATACGGGCACTGGCCGACGACTCCCAGCCCGCCCACTGACCCACCAGCGCGCCCCGGTACCGCAAAGAACCCACCTCCGGGACATTGCAAATGGGGTTCCTGGGCGGGCTTTCCACTGGGTGAGGTGCAGGGGCATGACGACTACTCCTGGTTGATGGTGCTCGGTCTGGCGCACGGGGCCCTGCGGACCCGTTGGTACGGGGCCACCCATCGTGTGTCACGCTCTTTCCAGGTTCTGGTCCGCGACCCGAGCGTGTCCTGCAGGCTCGATCACTCAGATCAGATGCTCAGATCGGGCCACAGGATGCGGTAGATCACGGCGTAGCCGGTGATGTAGGTCAGGGACAAGGTCAGGAGCGCCGCACCGCTCACGGCGAAGATCCCGGCGCGACGACTGATTGTGCCAGCGAGGTGCCAAGCGGCCGGGACCACGCCGAGGACGCCGAGCAGCAGCAACGCCTGCCCGGCGCGGGTGAGGGGCCGCACCAGGGTGTAATCCTCCATCCGGATGCTCGAGGCGAACACCACCACCCCCACCAGCACGAGGACCGGGGCGGCGTAGGCCAGCCGGCGCACGCGTCTAGGGCGGGTGTCGGATTGGTCCGTGGTCCAGCGTCGTCGTCGGCGCAGGCGGTTCACCGGCCAGGCGACCAGTGTGACGATGAGGACCAGCAGAGCCGCCAGCAGCAGTAGATGCTGCACGAAGTATCCGTGCCAGGCGCTGACCTTGCCTTCGGCCCAGTAGGCGAGCAGGGTGATGTCGCGGACGTTGCCGTGCTCGTCCGTCCGCGCCGCGAGGGTGTCCGTGCCTCCGACCTCGCGCCACAGCCAGGGCTCGACCTCTTGCATGGTCGTTCTTGTCGGAAGGAACCGATGGCCGGCGGTGATCGTTCCATCGGGCTCGGCGGTCACGGCGACGATGAAGGCGGATCCGACCAGGGCTGCGGCACTGGATTGGGCCCGTCGTTCACTGCGGTAGAAACCGGCCACTGCGGCGGCCCGCTCGGCGGCCCCAGGCGTTGGCTCGGGCACAGTTTGTTCGGGTGGGGTGATATAGCGGCGGGCGAACTGACCGACCAGCTGGTGGCGCAACTGTGCCGTGCTGAGAGCGTTGGCCCCGTTTCCGTTGAGGGAGACGAACAGGCCGGTGTCCGCCTCGGGGAAGAGGCTCAGTTCGCTGTGGAACAGGGTCGTGTCCCCGCCGTGGGCAAGCACCCGTTCCCCACGCATCTCATAGCCCCGGAGCCCCAGTGTCATCTGCTCCCCGGCGCCGAGCCCGCCCAGATCCTGGGGCGGCAGCGCCGGGGCGTGCATGTCCGCCAAGGCATCTGGGCCCAGCACCTCGTCAGGGCCGTGGCCCAGGTGGAAGTTCATGAAAGCGGCCATGTCGCGCCCGGTGCTGCTCACGGACCCGGCCGGGGCAACGGAGATGTACTCGAAGGGCGCCGGCTCGGCCTCCGGGGCGGAGAAACCGGCAGCCATCCGATCGGTCAGTGCCGGAGGCAGTGGCTGCTCGGCGGAGGTGGAGGTCATGCCCAGCGGGTCGAGGATCTCGGTGCGCACGTAGTCGGCGAACGGGACACCGGTGACACGTTCAACCACGTAGCCGGCCAGGGCGTTGCCGTAGTTGGAGTAGGCCGGGGTGGTGCCCGGGGCGAAGATCTGGTGCGGGGGGTTCTCGGCGAGTTCGGTGCGCAGGTCCCGGACCTTCTCGGGGTGGGCAGTGATGAGGTGGTCCATGCGCTCCTCGAAGCCGGCGGTGTGGCTGAGCAGGTGCCGCAGCGTCACCTGCCCCCGGGGGAGCTCGAGATCGAAGTCGAGGTGCTCGCCGACGTCGGCGTCCAGATCCAGGGCACCGCGCTCGACCTGCTGCATCACCGCGGTGGCGGTGAAGAGCTTGGAGACCGACCCGATCCGGAACAGGTGGTCCTGCGGGTCCACCGGGGTGGACCCGGGCACCCAGCGAGGGCGGTCGGCGGCTCCGAAGCCGCGCAATGTGACGATCTCACCGCCGGAGACGACGGCCACCGTCGCCCCCGGAATCCGCTCGGCGTCCAGGAAGGCAGGGACGAGCCCGTCCAGCCACGTGTCGACGTCGCCGGTGGACAGCTCCTGCACGTCCTGCCTCCCGTGCGCGGCAGCAGCAGCGGGCAAGGCGGTGAGATGGCCGCTCAGGAGAAGGATCGCAAGGGTCAAAAGCAGCACCAGCCGCACAGTGCGCGGTAAGGCCACGGGGACCGATGGGGTCCCGGCCAGGTTGACGTGCATGGGCCCATAGTTGTCCTTCGCCGACCATGACGTTTATCTGTGACGGTTCAACCATCGGTTCCGGTGAACCACCTGGGCGTGATTCGAGGCTTGGCATGAGCGCGGCTTCCGCGCGAGGGGCTACCGCGCTATCAGCTGTCATCTGACCTGGCTTGCCTCTGGGGCGGCCCGCAGGGAGAAGGCAGATTCCCGAGCTCACGATCAGCAGGCAGGGCTCTACCGACATTCCTGCGCTTTGCATATGGCCGGCTACCGGACATTGCACGCGGGCACGACGATGCAGTTGGGGTTCCATCTGTGACGGAGGCCCGGAATAAAGCTCATTTTCGGCCGTTGTGGTGGGGGGTCGGGGTGACGGCGGTGGCTGGTCCCGCGGTGAAGGGGGAGGGCTTGAAACCCTTCACGACCAGCCATATGCCCAGGGAGAATTCCCACAGCGCGATCGGCAGGGCGGCCAGGCCTGCCAGTGCGGAGACCTGACCCCACAGGTTAAACACGGTGGCTATGGCCGATGCCACCAGCAGCGGGGCTCCGATAAGGCCCATCATCGGTAGGAGCCGCGGCACCAGGCGTGCCCGGTACAGCAGGGACCCCAGCAGCACGGCGTTCACAGCGGGCAGAAAGCCCTGTCCGGTGAGGAACATCCAGTCGCGCAAGGTCATCAGGGCTTGGGCGCTGACCAGCGCATCGGCCCCCACTCCGGCCTGCCGCAGGCTCACGACCGTCAGCAGGCACGCCACACTGGCGAAGATGGTGGCCGCCTCCAAGGTTCGGGCGGCGATGAAACCTAGCGAAGCCGCCTCATTGACTCGTTTGAGCACCGGGTGCAGGACGACGGCGGTGCCGATGCAGGCCAGGGCCACGATGGTTTCCAGGGCCACCCCGATCAGCACCGGGGTGTCGGGCCCGGGGCCCAAGACGTAGTCCGGATCGTGCACCGGGGTGTACAGGGCCAGGGTGGGGATCGAGATGAAGGTCAGCAGGTAGATCGCGCCCGCGACCAGGGCGGTCTTGCGCTCCGGCGCTATCGGGGCTTTCGGGGAGGCGGTGGTGCGGTCGGTGATGGCCATGTCGGTGTCCTCGTGGGCAGTGGTGGCAGCTCCCACCGGGCGGTGAGCGGTGTGTCGGGCTAAGCCGGGCGGGTAGGGCGGTCCCAAGTGGTGGGAAGTTGAACTCTTCGCCTGATGGAGCAGAAAGTGTACGACGTACACCTCATGCCTGAGTGTAGGTGTACGATGTATACCCGGCAAGGGAGGGAATGACCATGACGATTCCAAAGGAGGAGGCCGTGCTGGATGGGTCCGTGAAGACCCATCGTCGCGCTCCATTGAGTCGAGACCGGGTGCTGCGCGCCGCCGTGGTCTTCGCCGACACCTCCGGTATTGAGGCGCTGAGCATGCGCAGTCTGGCTCAGCAACTGGGTGTGGTTCCCATGGCGCTGTACAAGCATGTGGCGAGCAAAGAGGAGCTTCTTGACGGCATGGTCGATGTGGTCGTCGCCGCGATCGACCCTCCCCGCCTCGAGGCTGAGTGGAGGACCGCGGTGCGGGAGCGGATCCTCTCAGCCCGACAGTCCTTGGCGCGTCACCGCTGGGCCTGTCAAGTGATCCAGTCGCGCACGCAGGCCTCACCGGTGGTGCTGGAGTACATGGACTCGCTCATGGGGATCTTCCTGGCTGGTGGTGTTTCCGCCGACCTCACCCACCACGCCATGCACGCCCTGGGCACCCGGATGTGGGGATTCACCCAGGACGTGTTCCCTACACCGGAACCACCTGCCGACCCGGTTGCGCGGGCTGTCATGTTCGAGCAGTTCGCCGATCAGTACCCCCACATCATCGCCATCGCCACCGCCGCTTCCCAGCAAAAAGGTCCATCGGCCGGTGAGGGTTGTGATGAACAGGTCGAGTTCGAGTTCGCCCTGGACGTCCTGCTCGAGGGTATCGAGCGACTCCACCAGCAGGGCTGGAGCTCCACCGGTTCCTGAGTCCTCGCGGTGGGGCAGCAGTGGCATGCTGAGGGATTCCGTTTTGCGGTACCTGCAGTGCCGGGCGTTCGACTGCCGCTGGTGAGGAGCCGGCACCCTGGTCATCACCTTCTGGACTGTCTGGGGTGCTCACCGCAGACCATGTCGGCCTTCGCCGGAGCTTACGGGCAGAGGCGGGGATGCGGGGACTTACCTCTGTCGGAGCACGCATGCCCCACAAGTTGTGGCCCCGGAGCGCTGACGACGGACCTGGCAACGTACTGCCAGAGCCCAAGCGCAACCCGGTGGTTTCAACCACCCGATCGGGTGTGGTCTTCTCCTGGCGGGCCTTTTCCCAGAGAGCTGTCTCCGATGGGTGGAGAAGGCTTACTGTCGGATCGGCGTCACGTGCCTTAAGAACAGAGGGCTGCCCTTGCATGAGGCCAGCAGTGCATAGAATCGAGCCCACAGTGAGTCACACTCCCACAAACCCCACACCCAGGGGTCGGGGCCGCCCTTCCCCCGATGATTCTTCGCGCAAGGGACACCTTGGTGGGGTGGTGGCCGGCTCGATGATTGCCGGGGTGCTGGTTGCACTGCTGCTGGCCGCCGCCTCGTTCGTTCCGGCAACCGAAACTGGGGTGACCGGGGCCATTCTGGTGGGGTTTGCGCTGGGATGGGTCCTGCTTGCGGTGCTGTCGGTGAGGTTCACGGACCAACCCCAGAGATGGGCCGTGGCTCCGGCGCTGTTCATGGGTCTGGGCGGTGTCTTGCTGATGGCGTTCGGTTCCCCGATGCAGGAGAGACTCGCCTGGCTGTGGCCTCCGGCGTTGCTGGTGTTAGCCGTCTGGATGGTCGTCCACGCCCGTCGGCAGCTTCGCAGCCGCAGCGGACGCGTGCTGCTCTACCCCGTGATCGCGGTGCTGGTTCTGGCCTCGGTGGGGGGCGGCTGCGAAACCGTGCGTCAAGCGGTGGATGCACAGGCCTCTCCGGTGCAGGGTCGGTTGATCGACGTCGGTGGTCATCGCCTGTACCTGAACTGCACCGGCTCAGGTGCTCCTACCGTCGTGCTCGAACCGGGCGCAGGCCAGATGGCGTCTGACCTGGCCTTGATCGCACCGGTGGTTGCCCGTGGGACCCGGGTGTGCGTCTACGACCGGGCAGGCCGTGGATGGAGCGATCCGGCGAACACCGTCCAGGACGGGGCGCAGATCGCCACCGATCTGCACACGTTGCTGCAGCGTGGGAACGAGCCGGGACCCTACGTGCTGGCCGGGCATTCGTTCGGGGGCCTCTATGCCCTCACGTTCGCTGCCCGCTATCCCGAGGAGGTAGCCGGGCTGGTCCTCGTGGATTCCACCGCGCCGGCACCGAACCCGGAGCCAGATGCAGCATCGGCCACTCACGCGGACGCCGACGACACGATGGACCGTGTCACCGCGCTGGTCGTCGGCGCATCCCGACTGGGCCTGGGCCGGTTGTTGGACCTCCAGAGCCCCGACCACTTACGGAGCACGATCGAGGAGTACAACCACGCAGGATCCTCTGTGCAGCAGGCCGCCGCGCTGAAGGACTTCACCGATAAGCCGCTGGTCGTTCTGACCGCAGGCAGCGGGGGCGCACCCGACTGGGCGGCGTCCCAGGAGGCCCTTGCCGCGCTGTCGACCAACAGCGCCCACCGCGTCATCGACGGGGCCACCCACGCATCGTTGATCACCGATCAAAAGGACGCGGCCGCGACCGCCGAAGGGATCCTTGACGTCGTCTCCGCAGTACGGACCGCAAGCTCCCTGGCCCCGTAGGGCGAGGACATGCCCGACTGCCTCCGGCGACGCACCTCGGCCAGCCCGTACGTTGTTGCAGTTGGGGTTCCGTCATTGCTCGGTGGCCGTCTGGGGCGGTGTCCTGTCCGGTGGGGATCCGGCGATGTCCTGGAGAGCGGTGAGCACGGTGCGTGCTGCGGTGCGGTGCAGTGCTTCGGGGCGAGCTAGTACGTCGATGTTGCGGGTGAGAGAAAGGCCTGTCAGGGGTTTGAGCACGATGTGGGCGCCGGCGGGGGCGGCTGTGGTGTAGCGAGGCATGAGGGCGATCGCTTGGCCGGTGGCCACGACGGCGGAGGTCACGAAGAACTCGTTGATCCGGTGGGTGATTTCCACCGGATGTGCGGTGGTCGCGCCCAGCAGGTGGAGGGCTTGGTCCAGGGGGAACCCCTTGTGCACCGAGATCCAGTGCTCGCCCACCAGGTCCTCCGGGCTCACGTGGGCCTGGTGGGCCAGCCGGTGGTGTGCGGCCAGGGCGATGTCGAGTGGTTCGCGCACCAGTGGGAGGACCTGCACCGCCTCGGGCCAGGGGCGGGTGTGTTCCAGGCGGTGGGCGATGACCAGGTCGAAGTCGGCGGTCAGTGCCGGGAAGTCCTCTTGTGCGACGTCGCGGTCGTGGCAGCTCGCCACGGGTGCCTCGTCAGCGGTCATGGCTTGGAGCAGTGCGGGAAAGTAGGCCAGTCCGGCGCTGTGGAAGGCGGCCACGCTGACCGGGGCTGCGGGGTCCTCCACGTACTGGGTCACGGCGTGCTCGGCGGCTGCCATCGCGGTGGCGACTCCCACCGCGGCCCGTGCCAGGGCGTGGCCGGCGTCGGTGAGCACCAGGGTCCGGCCCTGCTTGCGGGTCAGGGGTACGGGGCTGGTGCGCTGCAGGGCGGCCAGTTGCTGGGACACCGCCGAGGGAGTGACGTAGAAGGCCCGGGCGACGGCGGCCACGCTGCCGCGGTCCCCGAGCTCGCGCAGCAGACGCAGCTGGTGCAGATCCATAAGCAAATCCTAAACCTTCAGTGCAGCAGTCCGTCTCTGGTCTTCACGGTGGTGGGCTGTGAGGGTGGACGGGTGCTGACATCCTTTGTTGCTTCTCGCCGGGTCGATCTGTTGTTGCTGCTGGTGGCGGTGGTGTGGGGCAGCAGCTACCTGGCGGCGAAAACCCTGACCGGGGTCGTGAGCGTCCCCACGATCCTTTCCCTGCGGTTCATCATCACCGCGATCGCTTTGGGGGCGTGGTGGTGGATGCTGCTCCGGTGCGCCCCCTCCCGTCGGGAGGTGGTCACCGGGATCGTGCTGGGCGCCACCCAGGCCGCGGTGCTGGTGCTGGAGACCTACGGGATCGCCGGCACCAGCGCGACCAGTGCGGGGCTGATCATCAGCCTCACCGTGGTGTTCACCCCCGTGATTGAAGCAGCCGCTGCGCGGGTGCCGGTGCCGCGGGCGGTGTTCGTGGCCGGGGCGGTGGCAGTGGTCGGGGTGTGCCTGTTGGTGTCCGGGGACGGACTGCACGCCCCGAGAACCGGAGATGGGCTGGTGCTGGCCGCGGCACTGGTGCGTTCGATCCACGTGACCGCACTGGCCAGGCTCACCCGGGGGAGGCAGTTCAGCTCGGTGAACCTCACCTTGATCCAGGCGGTGGTGTGCGCGGTGGTGTTCACCGCCGCCGACCCCTCCGGGGTGGTGGGTGCTGTCCAGACCTTCACGTCCGCCCAGTGGGCGGCGGTGCTCTATCTGGGGCTGGGTTGCAGCGTGTTCGCCTTCGTGGTCCAGACCTGGGCGATCCGCCAGACCTCGGCGTCCCGGGCCAGCCTGCTGATGGGCACCGAGCCGATCTGGGCGGTGGCGATCGGCGTCAGTCTCGGCAACGACACCCTCACCCTCGTGGCAGCTGCGGGCGCGGTGCTGATCATCACCGGCACCTACCTCGGGCAACGCGCCGAGACCGACCACCGCCACACCATCGAGCCCACCCTGGAAAGCGCTGAAGTCTCCCGATGAGCGTCCCGGTTCGGGCATTGTTGGAGGCCGCTGTTCTGATCTGTTGGTCCGACGGCCCAGGTGGGTGTGGGTCCAGGGTCCGGGAGTCCCGGTAGTTAACTTAACCTGGGCCTCTTACGGTGTCTGTGGGGGTGTGGTGGTGAGGATCTGCAGGGCGGCCCGTAGGTGATCGGCCAGGGCCCGGGCCCGCTCGTCACCGAGGCGTTCGGCCACGAAGGCCTGGGCGTCCACCCCGGCAACCACGGCCTGGTCGATGACCTCGAGCCCTGCTGCGGTGAGCTCGGCGTAGAGACAGCGCTTGTCGCTGGGATGGGGCACCCTTCTGATCAGCCCCGCGTCGGTCAGGCGGGTGAGCCGGCCGGTCATCCCCCCGGTGGTGATCATCAACGACCGCGCCAAATTCTTGGGCGCCAACCGGTACGGAGCCCCGGACCGGCGCAGGGCCGCCAGCACGTCGAACTCCCCGCGGCTGATCCCGTAGGGGGCGTAGGCGGCTTCCATCCGCTCACCCATCTGCGCGGACAGCCGGTAGATCCGCCCGAAGATTTCCATCGCCCGAGTCTCCAGCTCCGGTCGCTGCTGGGCCCACTGGGCCACGAGCGCATCCACATCGTCACGCTCGGGCGGTCTTGTCCTGGTCATGGAACCACTATACCTTTCAACTAACTTACTGCTAAGCAATTGAGGGGTTGGGATGCCGCATCTGATGACCGACCGCACCCGGGCCACCCTGCTCGGGGCTCTCGCCCCGGTGGTGTGGGGCACGACCTATGCGGTGACCACCGAGCTGCTGCCCCCGGAGCGGCCGATGACCGCGGCCCTGCTGCGGGCGGCACCTGCCGGGGTGCTCCTGTTGCTGCTGACCCGGCAGGTTCCGCCCGCCTCGTGGCGGGGGAGGCTGGTGGTGCTGTCGCTGCTCAACATCGGGGCGTTCTTCCCGCTGCTGTTCCTCGGCGCCTACCGGCTGCCCGGTGGGCTGGCAGCAGTGGTGGGCTCGGCCCAGCCGCTGATCGTCGCGGTGGTGCTGATGCTGGCCTTCGGGCAGCCCACCCCGGCCAAGCAGCTGGTCTGGGCGGTGGTCGCGGTGGCCGGGGTGGGGATGGCGGTGTTCGCCGGACCGGTCACCGTGGACGCCCTCGGGATCACGGCCGCTTTTACCGGGGCGGTCTCGATGGCCACCGGGGTGGTGCTGACCCGCCGCTGGGGCCTCCCCCCAGGGATGAGCGGACTGGCGGTCACGGGGTGGCAGCTGGTGCTCGGGGCCGTGGTGATCGCCCCGCTGGTGCCCCTGCTGGACAACGGGGCCTTCGTGCTGGACGGCCCGGCGGTCGCCGGCTACGCATGGCTGGCCATACCGGGCACCGCGATCGCCTACGCGGTGTGGTTCTCCGCCGGGCGCCACCTGCCGGCCACCAGCACGGCCCTGCTGGGAGTGCTCAGCCCCGTGGTAGCCGCCCTGATCGGCTGGCTCTGGCTGGGACAAGCCCTGTCCGGGGTGCAGAGCGCCGGCTTCGCCCTGGCCCTGGTGGCCGCGGTGATCGGTCAGACCGCCGCACACCGACCCTCTGGCACGCCGCGACGACCCAAGCGGTCAGGTAGAGCGCCCGCCGCATGCCCCACCAGTGTTCCGGCTGCACCGTAGGGATGGACCGCATCGTGCGTCGTCACTCGGTTGAGGTCTGAGCGCGCCGGGCGCGCGTTTTGCAGGGCCCCGCCACGGGCGGTTGAACGTTCTACAGGGGTGCAGTAGGGGTTCGTGCCCGGGCGTGAGGCAGCGCCCGGCGGTCGATTGAGGTGCTTTCCGAATTCCGCGGACCAGTGGGGACCGAGGGCGCGTGGCGCGAGAACCCAAGGCATGTCGATGTCTCTACGGTGGGGGCATGGGATCCATCGTCTCTGCTCCTGCCAATCTGGTAATCGCCACCAGCGACGGAATCGATGTGCGTTTCGCCGGCATCGACCTCGCCGCCAGTCTGTCTCCCCACGCGCAGGAGCCAACGGGTGGCCACGGCGTGCGAGTCAGTCTCGCCGCGGTGCGCGGGGCCGAGACCATGCGCCGGGACGGCCAGTTCCAAGCTGCCCACCTGGCCTGGGCCCAGCGGCGGCAGGAGCAGATGGCCGAGGAGGAGCCGGTGCCGCTCATGCCGGGGTTCTCCGTCCTGGACCGGGTCGGGGTGGTGCTCAACGATGAGCTCGGTACCGAGTACCGCCTGGTCGCCGGACAGGCGGCCGGGGACGGCACCGAGTGGGAGAGCGCCTGGGAGTTCGTGCCCCAGCCCCCGGAGGTGCCCGGGACCCTCCGACTCCAATTCACCCTGGACGGGACACCGACCGGCAAGACCTGCGAGGTCCGGGTCCCATAGGCCTCGGCGGCGCCCGTGAGCCGGGTGACCGTGCCCACGACCGCTGGTATCGCGTCGAGGCGGTGGGAAGACGAGCCTGGTCCCGCGACCTCAGGCGTAGGAACCACGAGCACAGTGGAGGAAAGGAACGGCGATGAATACCCCGGACTGTGCAGGACTGGAGCGCCTGCTGCGGGAGCGCAACGAGATCGACTGGGTGATGGTCGCCAACGTGATCGACGATGCCACCGCCTACGGCCTGCCCGCCACCGAGGAAAACGCCATCGACTACATCGTGGGGCTTCATGAGCAGGACAAGATCCGTGTCGGCACCTACGTCCATGGCACCCGGGAAGGGTTCATCCCGTGGGAGGAACCGATCCCCGACCTGCCGGCCCGCCTGCGGACGGCGTTGGTGCCCACAGACCCCGAGGACCCCTTGGGGCCGGTCATGACCGTCATGTTCACGTTCATCGACGAGGCTCCACCGGCTGCTTGATCCACTGGTGGGCAAGAAATCCCTCCGCGGGCTCAGCTGGAGGGTATGGCGAGACTCCGGGGTCTACTTCCTGCCCTTCTCTCGCCCTCTCAGACGAGACCCGTGAGTGCTCCTTACCGACAGGTCGGCCATACCGTGGGGCAACCTTACATAAGGTCTCCATGCGTGCGGGTCCCACGAAAGCGATGTCGAAGCAGGGGTTGTTCACGTGCGGTGGCTTATCGAGTGGTAGCCGGTTGGCGCCGAAGTGGGGACCATCAGTGGTGTGCAGGTGCACATACGATGAGGCCAAATGTCGACGTCCCCGCAGGAGAACCACGATGAGCAACCAGGACCCGGACTACTCGCACGCTGAAGGGCAGTCCTTGCGGGGCTACGGCCAGCCGCCCACCTACAACGGCAACCAACATGATGACGGTCAACCTCGAGCTGTTCCTGGCGGTTATCACCAGCAGAACTTGCAAAACTACGGTTCCCAGCCCGGGGAGCACGTCGGGTTCAGTGAAGCGATCAAGCGTTTCTATTCGAAGTACGCCCAATTTTCCGGTCGGGCCAGCCGCTCCGAGTACTGGTGGGTGTTCCTTTACCTGGCCATCGTTTCCACGGTCATCAGTATCTTGGGAGTGACTATCGGGACCAACGCGTCGGGGGAGCCCAATGGCATCGGAGAGCTGCTCTCAATATTGGAGTTGATCTTTGGCCTGGTTCACCTGATTCCCAATCTCGCCCTGGGTGCCCGGCGCCTGCATGACACCAATCGCTCCGGGTGGTTCCAGCTGATCGCTCTCATCCCGTTCTTGGGCATCATCGTCCTGCTCGTGCTCTTCGCCTTGTCACCGAAACGAGAAGGAGCACGCTTCGACCGGTGAACGAACCTGTCGGCTGCGGGCCGTCGATCCCTCTAAAGGCCTGCAATCGGTTCCGGATTGCTACCGATGGCCGGTGCTGCGCCGGCCCACGAACCAGCCGGCGCAGAAAGCCAAGAGGATCGCGCCGACGCCGACACCGACCCATCCCGTTACGGCCTGTGGGCTAAGAACCGTCATGCCGGGGAACGTCTCACTACTTATGGGGGCATACGCAAACCACCCAAAGGTGGCCTCGAACGGGTTGAGCAACACCGCCAGCGCCCCTCCCAGGAGGGTGAGCACGGACAGGGCAACCAAAACCAGCACCCACCGGGGCGTCTTGCGCGGAGGAACCGCTTCGGAGGAGTTGGCGCCAGTGACATTCATGGGCCGAGACTAACGCTCCAGCACAACACCTCCGCCCGTGCACGGCCGGAGGCACCCCGGCATTCCAGACTGTTGCAGTAGGGGTTCGGCGGATTCTGGCGGTCATTGCAACAACAGGTCACCGATCACCTCGATCGGTTTTTGGAACTCTAGGCGTTTTCGGGGTCGGTCGTTGAGTTCGGCGGCCGCCGC
>NZ_JAVHZE010000065.1:0-798 GCF_040981185.1 Kocuria sabuli | reverse complement strand
GTGGGAGGCAGTGGGGGGCGCAGTGTGCTCGACGCCTTGCCTACACCGTAGACTGTACGTGTAGACTACGAGGAAAGCAAAGCCGCCTGATCGAAGGATTCTGATCACCATCCCTACCCCCATCGAAGACCCTGTCCCGGACGCCACCGAGGACGCAGTGTCCGAGCCCAGCCGGGCGCGGCGGCCGCGGTTGAGCCGGGAACTCGTGCTCACCACCGCCCTGGCCCTGGTGGACGCCGAAGGCCTGGAGTCGTTGAGCATGCGCCGGTTGGGCGCCGAGCTGGGCCGGGATCCCATGGGCCTGTACCGGTATGCGAAGAACCGGGCGGATCTGCTGGACGGGATCACCGAGCTCGTACTGGACCAGCTGGTCATCCCCACCGACGGGGCGGACTGGCAGGCGCAGTTGCGCGCCACCGCCCACGACTTCCGCGCCCTGGCCCTGGAACATCCGCACGTGGTGCCGCTGCTGGTGACCCGGCCGCTGTCCACCCCGCTGGGGCTGCGCCCGCTGGGCACCCTGCGGCCGCTGGAGAACATCCTGGCCCTGCTCATCGACGCCGGTTTCGCCCCGGTCGATGCCCTGCACGTCTACCGGGCCTACTACGGGTACCTCTACGGGCACATCCTCAACGAGCTCCAGGAGTTCGTCGTGGACGAGGAGGAGAACGAGGACCTGCTGCGCCTGGGCCTGCACCGGCTGCCCGCCCGCTCCTTCCCCCGCCTGCGCGCCCTGGCCCCGGTACTGGCCGACTACGACGGGGCCGACGAACTCGACCAGGGCATCACCATCCTGCT